>CAYUZM010000187.1:0-8627 GCA_964449665.1 uncultured Solibacteraceae bacterium | reverse complement strand
GTTCGTCAAAAAAAACATCCCCAAGAATGTCTCGGGCCAAATTAAGGACGAGATTCCCTCCCCGCCCATCGTTACGCTCGCCACCGCCAAGGCCGCGATGAACGTGGCCGCCCCCGGCGAGCCTACCAACTGGACACCCATCGCCGCCAAGGCCGACCGCGAACGCTGGAACGATTGGGGTATCGGCATGCTCCTGCAAGGCGATCTAAAGGGCGCCGAATATGCTTTCCGCAAAGTCACCGAGGCCGAACCCGAATATGCCGACGGCTGGTTGAACATTGCGCGCGCGCTGATCCAGGAAGGCGAAACCGAAGCCGCCCGGCCTCTGATCGCCGAAGCGCTCAAGCGCAATTCGAAACTCGGCCGCATCCACTTCTTCAACGCCATGATCGACAAAGCGGCGGGCGATTACGACAAGGCGCTCGCCTCGCTCGCCACCGTCGAAGCGCAGTATCCGCGTGACCGCGTCGTGCTCAACCAGATCGCGCGCATCCAATTCCTGCAAAAGAAGTATGCCGATGCCGTCGCGACGCTCGAGCGCGTGATCCTCATCGACCCCGAAGACCTCCAGGCGCACTACACGCTCATGCTCTGCTATCGCGGCCTCGGCAAACTCGAAATCGCCGCGCGCGAAGAGAAGCTATTCCGCCGCTTCAAGGCCGACGAAACCTCGCAGGAGATCACGCATAAGCATCGCATGATCAGCCCCGAAGACAACAACGAACGCCAGATGATCCACGAACACGAAAGCTCGCGCAGAACTCGATGAAGACTCTCGTTCTCATGCTTACGGCGGCCTCGCTCGCCTTCGCCCAGGCGAAATTCACCGACGTCACCACCGCCGCCGGCATCAAGTTTCAACACAACGCCGGAAAGACCGGAAAGAAGTACCTGCCGGAAACGATGGGTTCCGGCTGCGCATTCCTCGATGCCGACGGCGACGGCTGGCTCGACATCCTGTTCATCAACTCGCGCGACTGGACGCCGCGCGGCCGCAAGTCGTACCCGGCGCTCTATCGCAACAACCACAACGGCACGTTCACCGACGTCACCGCGCAGAGCGGCCTGCAAATCGAAGGCTACGGCATGGGCGTCGCCGTGGGCGACTACGACAACGACGGCCGCGACGACCTCTACATCACCTTCCTCGAAGGCGACCGGCTGTTCCACAACGACGGCGGCAAATTCCGCGACGCGACCGCGGCGAGCGGCATCAGGAACGCCGCCTTCGGAACCTCCGCCGCGTGGCTCGACTACGACAAAGACGGCCTGCTCGACCTCTTCGTCGCCAACTACGTACAGTGGTCGCTCAAGGCCGACCTCTGGTGTTCACTCGATGGCGCGAAGAAGTCCTACTGCACGCCGGAATCTTACAAAGGCTCGCCTTCGAAGCTCTATCGCAACCTCGGCGGAGGTAAGTTTGAGGACGCGGGCGCGCGCGCTGGCGTCTCCGACACCTCATCGAAATCCCTCGGCGTAGCGGTGCTCGACGTCGATGGCGACACATGGCCCGACCTCTTCGTCGCCAACGACACGCAGCCCAACAAACTCTTCCGCAATCTGCGCAACGGCAAGTTCAAAGAGGAAGGCCTCTCCGCGGGTGTCGCATTCGGCGAGGACGGCGTGGCGCGCGGAGCCATGGGCACCGATGCCGCCGACTACGATCGCTCCGGCCGTCCGCACCTGCTCGTCGGCAACTTCTCCAACCAGATGCTCGGCCTCTACCACAACGAAGGCAACGGCCTATTCGTCGACGAAGCGCCGCGCTCGAACGTGGGCCGCGCCAGCCTGCTCTCACTCGCCTTCGCCGTCTTCTTCTTCGACTTCGACAACGACGGCTGGCTCGATCTATTCGCCGCCAACGGCCACATCGAAGAAGAGATTCAGCGTGTGCAGCCAAAGGTCCCCTTCGCACAGCCGCCGCTGCTGTTCCGCAACACCGGCAAGGGGCGCTTCGACGATGTGACGAAAATCGCCGGCCTCACCAAACCTGTTGTCGCACGCGGCGCGGCCTATGGCGATTTCGACCGCGATGGCGATCTCGATCTCCTCATCAGCACCAATCACGGCCCCGGCTACCTACTGCGCAACGACACCGCGCCCGCCCACGCATGGCTCGAAGTTCGCCTGCGCGGCGCGAAGTCGAACCGCAATGGCCTGGGCGCCGTCGTGCGCGTGGAATCGCCCGCGGGCAAGCAATCGCAAATGGTGCGCAGCGGCTCCAGCTACTGCTCCGCAAGCGATCTCGCCCTGCACTTCGGCCTGGGCAAAGACGCCACCGCCAACCTCACCATCGAATGGCCATCGGGCGCGAAGCAATCGCTCGCGGGCGTCAAAGCCAATCAGCGCGTGACGGTCGACGAGTCGAGCGGCATCGTTCGCTAGCGGTAAACTAGTCTCTTCGCCATGAATCCCAAACTACGTATTGCATCCATCACGGATGAGTTCTCCCCCCAACTCGGCCCCGCCCTGGAGGCCATGCAAGCCATCGGCATGACCGGTGCCGAACTGCGCGTCGTGTGGGGCAAGAACATCATGGACCTGAGCGACGACGAACTCGACAAGGCCGTCGATCTCTGCAAACGCTATGGCATGGAGATCATTTCCATCGCTTCGCCGATTTTGAAGTGCGTGCTGCCGGGCGGTCCGGACATCGACCCGCGCTTCCAGCAGGACACCTTCAACGCCAAGCACACCTTCGACGATCAACAGCGCCTGCTTGACCACGCCGTGCACATCTGCGACAAGACCGGCGCCAAGATCATTCGCGTCTTCTCCTACTGGCGCACGGTGGAACCGCCGAAGTGTTTCGACGCCGTGGTGAAGGCCGTCAGCGGCATGGCCGAGCAGGTGAAATCGAAGGGTCTGATCATCGGCCTCGAAAACGAACACGCCTGCAACGTCGCCACGGCCTCCGAAGCCGCCGCCGCGCTCAACGCCATTCCCAACGAGAACGTGAAACTCGTGTGGGACCCGGCCAACAGCGTCTGCGCGGGAGAGAGCCCGTTCCCGTATGGCTACGGCCTGCTGCCCAAGAACCGCATCGTTCATGTGCATACCAAGGATTGCCACATGGAAGGGCACAAGCCCATCTGGGGGCCGCTGGGCACGCGCAGCATCGACTGGAAAGGCCAGATCGCCGCGCTCATGGCCGACGGCTACACCGGCTGGCTGAGCCTGGAAACACATTGGCCCGGACCCAACGGCGATAAGATGGAGGCCAGCAAGATCTGCGGCTGGAACCTGCGCGGGTTGTCGGCTGCCTAGCGGGAGAACGCCATCATGAAACGTCGTGTATTTGTCGGTGGAGCGATTTCAGGAACGGCGCTCGCGGGCGCGCAAACGCCTGTGGCCAAGGCGACGGCAAAGCCCACGGGCGGCGATATTCCGAAGCGCAAGTTCGGAAAAACCGGCGTCGAGTTGACCATCATCGGACAAGCCGGCGGACGCTTTCCGCTGTGCAGCTTTGAAGATGCCGTCGCCATCACGCGCCGCGCTTACGACCTCGGTATCAACTACTTCGACAACGCCCACACCTATTGGGATGGGCGCTCGGAAGAGGTGTATGGCGCCGCGCTGCAGGGCGTGCGCAAAGATGTCTTCCTCACCTCAAAGGCGCTGGACCGCACGCGCGACGGCGCGCGCAAGCAGTTGGAAGAGTCGCTCAAACGAATGAAGACCGATCACCTCGACCTGTGGCAGATCCACGCCGTTGGCGAGATGGAAGAGGTCGATCAGATTTTCGCTCCGGGCGGCGCAATCGAAGCGTTTGAGGCAGCGAAGAAAGAAGGCCTGTGCCGCTTCATCGGCTTCACGGGCCACCGCGACCCCGCGGTGCTCGCCGAGATGATGAAACGCCACAAGACCTTCGACACGATTCTGATGCCGCTGCACATTGCCGATTCGGGCTACCTCAGCTTCGAACGCGGCGCACTGCGCGAGGCAAACAAGTTGGAACTCGGCGTCCAGGCGATGAAGACGACGGCGAACGCGAAACTTCTACAGTCGTTCAGCATTGGAGAATGCCTGCGCTACGCCCTCAGCCTGAGGGTCCATACGGCGGCGTTGGGATGCACGACGATCGGGCAGTTGGAAGACGACGTCCGGATCGCCAAGGCCTTCACGCCGCTGAACGATACGGCCATGGCTGCCATGCGGCAGCGCGCCGACCGCATCAAAGGACCCGATCTCGAGGACTGGAAGCGCAACACCGAGCGCGCCTCGCTTTACGTTTACGCCGGCGGGTAACACATGCGGCACTGGCCGAAGTGGCTGCGAGCCACTCTTCTCATCGTCGGCTTCGTCGCCGCCGGCAACCTGCTCAACTTTGTGTCGCCGTATTTGTTCGGTCCTGGCGATCCGCTGATGGATTCCCTGCCCGGCGTATTCCTGTGGGCTTGGGAGCGGCCGGAAGACCTGCGGTTTCTTCAACCCGATGAGGCAGGAATCGCCGTGCTCGTGGCGCATATCTTTCTCAAGGGTGAGGAGGCGCCGCGCATGGAGCGCCGCAAACAGCATCTGCTGCTCACACCCAAGACGCCGCTCATGGCCGTGGTGCGCATTGAGGGCGGTAGCTTCAGCGGCAATCCCCTGCAGGCCGACCAGACGGCCGCGCATCTGCTGCGCGTCTTCGACGACTCCAAGCTCGTTGCCGTGCAGATCGACTTCGACGCCGGAACGAGCGACCGCGCTTTCTATTCGATGATCCTCACGCGGCTGCGGAGCAAGCTTCCCAAACGCCTTCCGATCACCATGACCGCGCTGGCCAGTTGGTGCGAAGGCGACCGCTGGATCGGCGCGCTCCCCGTGGACGAAGCGGTCCCCATGCTGTTCCGCATGGGACCCGATGCCGAACAGATCCGGCGCATGCTTGCCTCTGGCGAAGTCTTGACCGAGCCGCTTTGTCGCGGCAGCCTGGGCCTGTCGACCGATGAATCGTTAAAGCTCCCGCCTCGATGGAAAGGCCGAGTCTACCTCTTCAGCCCGAAGCCGTGGACGAAGGAGACCTACGAGGCGGCCTTGAAGGAGTTGGAATGAGCCTCAAACGGATCGTGCTTTGCGGCATCGTTTGCACGCTGCTCGTGCTGGCATGCGGCCCGTTCTTTCCCGAGGCGGTCTTTACCTACACGTCGTACCCGAAGTTTCCCGAACGGAGTTTTGCGGCCGGCGAGATTGGCATTTTGTATCCCACGTTCTGGCGCAAATTCCTCGTGGTGGCGTGGCGGAATTTGGAAGGAAAGCCGCTGACCCGGATGGAGCAGGAAGCATTCACGGGCGGTCCTTCGCAAACTCCCTGGCAGCGTACGTTGTGGAAGGAGACGCGGACCGAGCGCGAGATTGCGGGCGGGAATTATCAGAGTTTCGTGAACTGTGGCGAAGATGCCTTCCGGCGCGCCGAAGAGAAGCTGGCCGGGTTGCAGAAACAGTTTGGCGCGGCGCACGCGGGCGTGAAGTCGTGGCTCGCGGCACAGGATATGGTGTTCGCCAATTGCGAATCGGGCGAGAAGATTCCGCCCGCCATCGAGGCAGGCCTTCCGCCGGAGTTCGCGCGCGAGCGGCAATATCAGATCGCGGCGGCGCATTTTTATGCGATGAAGTACGACTTGGCCGAACAGCAGTTCCGGGCTCTGGGCGACAGTTATCTGGTGGCGCGCTGCCTCATTCGCCGGGGCACGATGGGAGCGCTGAACCGCCAGGATTTGCAGGCCGCCGAAAAGGAACTGCGCAAGCTCGGCAATCCTCCGCTGTTGGGCTTTGTGGCGTCGAAGCTGCGGCCGGAAGAGCATCGCATTGAGCTGGCAAAGCGTTTGAACGACCCCAAACAGGAGGCGGCGTTTGCGCGGTCGCTCACCGATTACACCTGGCTGCTCGATCGCGAAACCGCGAGCTACTCCGGCGATGAGATGACCGAGTGGATCAACTCCGTGCAAGGCGGAGGCGGCGAACCGGCGGCGCGTTGGAAGAAGACGGGCAAGGCGGCATGGCTGGTCGCGGCGCTCCTTCATGCGCAACCGGGAGAGGCGGCGAACGTCGAGTTGCTGGAAGCAGCCCGCGCGGTGCCGGCCACCTCGCCTGCTTTCGCCTCGGCCCACTATCATCGCGTGCGCTTGCTGCTTGCCGCGCAGGAACGCGCCACAGCGCGCAAGGAACTGGACGCCGTGCTCTCGGTTAAGACGCTCTCCGTCTCGTCGGTGAATGCCTTCAAGAAGCAGCGCATGGAAGTGGCCGCGGACTTCAACGAATGGATGGCGCTCGCTCCGCGCGAGCCTGTGGCCTCGATGATTTTCGGCGAATCCGACGCCGAAGATGGCAACCTGCCTGCGATTCTCTTCGACGGCGATGGCGCGGCACAGGCGAACCGCGGCCTTCCGCTGAGCCTGCTGCAGCGCGCGGCGGCTGACGCCAAGTTTCCCGAAGAACTGCGCGGGCAACTTGCAATGGCTGTGAAGACGCGCCGCGTGCTGCTCAGCGGCGGACGCTACGAGGAGATCTACCAGATTCTGCGCACGCCCGCGTCGACGCCGTTCGTGACCGCGGGCATCGCCCGGCGCGACGCCGAGCCGAACGGCATCGACAACTACCGCGCCAACTGGTGGTGCGCCATGCAGCCGGAGGAAAAGCCTGCCATTCCGGCATGGCTGCCCGCTGCCGCGAAGGCCGAAGCGGCGAAGGAACTGGCGGCGCTCCAGGCGCTGCCGTCGGCGCCGACGTGGCTGGCGCGCCGCGCCGTGCAACTGGTGAACGCGGCTCCGCAAGAACCGCGCAACGCCGAACTGCTGCATCTGGCCGTGCGCGCGACGCGATATGGGTGCACGGATGACGCGAATTCCGCCGCATCGAAAGCCGCGTTTCAGACTTTGCACCGGCGCTACCCCAACAGCGAGTGGGCGAAGAAGACGCCTTACTCCTTTTGAGCGGAGGCGCGTTGTGGCGCGGGCGCTGGCGTGGGCGTGGCTCCGGCCGTGGGCGCTGGCGTGGGCGTCCAACGTAACCAGCGGTCGAGGAAGCGGAACGTGCCCTCGCCGTTGATGCGGTGCACGCCATCAAAGTACTCGATCTCGGCGCGTTCCGGAATACCCAGCTCACGATAGTGGCGGGCCACTTTGGCGTACTCGTAGGCGACCCACTCGTCAATGCCGACTCCGTCGCGGTGGCCGCGTTCGACCATGAAAGGCCGCGGGGCAATCATGCGCGCCATTTCGAAGTGGCCGAATTGCGAGCCTTGGGCGAACTCGGGAATCTCGTACTCGCCGGTGAACATATAGCTGTAGGGCGCATCGACGCTGGTGGTCTTCCAGGTCCACTCGTTGAAGTTGCCGGAGCAGATCACGGCCTTGTAGTCCGGCAGCAGCGCGGGCACGCGCATGGCCGTGAAGCCTCCATAGCTGAGACCGTAGAAGGCAATCCGTTCGGGGTCGGCGATGGGTAGCGACTTCAGCCATTCCAGCGTGCGCTTATGTTGCGCGACGACGAAGCTGAACAGCGTGAGCCCAAGCGGATTGGCCTTGCGCTGGGCCTGGCGGAAGCGTTCGCCGAGGATATAGGGGTTTTGAGGCGCGTAGACGATGTAGCCGCGCGCGGCCAGTTTTTCGGCAAACTCGCGGTAGGTTTCGCGGCCTTTGGCGTCGGCGCCCGGATCGATGAGAATCTGAGGCCGTCCTTCCAGGCCGTGCTGCGCGACCACAACGGGGCGTTGCTCGCCTGGTCTCAAATCTTTGGGGATCAACAACACGCCGTAGGCGAACACCTCGCCGGTGACGGGCAGTTTGACCTCATAGCCGCGAAAGGCCGGTGTGTCGTAAGCCTGGCGCGACTGCACGGGGTCGCGCGATGGCTCGCCGGGAAGGCGGCCGATCCAATCGGCGAAGCGCTGGCGGTAGGGTTCAAGCGATGCCGGATCGTCTGGCTTGTAGCCGCTCCAGAACTTCTTGCGTTCGCCTTCGGCGGCGTGCACCAGCGCTTGCGTGAACTCGACCATCTGGGTGAACTGGCGGTGCTGGCGGTCGCGCGCCCCGGGGTCCGGCAGAACCACCGGGGGGCCCGCGCCGCGTACCGGTTTCCGGCCGAGGACTTGCAGGAACCGGGCCAGCGCGTCGTTGCCGGAGACGAGCGTGCGCGGGACGATCAGTTGTTCCAGTTGCGCGTTGCCGAAGCGTCTGAGGAGGCCGAAGATGTTGCGGTCGAGCGGTTCCCGCCATGTGGCATCGAGGGGGTTGAGGGGGCCGAGCGTGCCCACGGCGGAGATGCGTTCGTCGAGCGCCCCGGCGAGCGTGGCGATGAGAGCGCCTTCGCCTTGGCCGAGGACGCCAAGGGCCGCGCGCGGCTCCAGGCGCGTCATCCAATCGACGGCGGCGCGGACCTTTTCCACCTCGTAGCCGAGGATGTGGCGGCCCATTTGATAGGCCATGCGGTAGACGAACTCACGGTGGGAGATGCCGGTGGGCTTCACGCCGATGGTGCGGCTCCATTGGGAGTTGCGGTCGATCACGACGGGCACGAGGACGAGGCAACCGCCGGCGGCCAGACGCTGGGCGGGGCGGAGGTCCGGCAATTCGACGGCGTCGGGGACCATGACGGCGTGGCACCGGGGCTTGCCGGCGGGGCGCAGGAGGAGTGCTTCCCCGTCC
>CAYUZM010000186.1:0-8630 GCA_964449665.1 uncultured Solibacteraceae bacterium | reverse complement strand
AGCAAAACCGCTTTCCACCACCCCCGGAACCACGGCCGGACATCGGGGAAGCGCAGACAGAAATGTAAAAAGATAGTCGGGGCGAAAAGGCCGGCGCCCACGTTGCCCCAGTAGACCACCTTGTCGAAACCGTTCAGTTTGCCCGTGTAGTGGAACGTGGAAAGAACGAAAGACGCCAGGCAGAGAATGTAGAAATGGGTCGCCCTCGGCGCCCGGCCGCGGCGAAAGTACACAAACAGCCCAATGCCGAGGTAAGCCAGGCCGACGAAATATTGATAGTAGAGCGAGGTTTCCGGGGTGTGCTCGGTGATGATGACCTTGGCTTTGAGTTCGATGCCGCCCCGGTTCAGTACATAGTCCGCCGACTTCCATACGCCCAGCCTCAGCAGCACACGTGCCGCATCGGTTGCGGTATGGATCGCCAACCCATTGATTTGGAGCAGGATGTCGTCAGGCTTTAATCCCGCACGCTCGGCCGCGCTGTCGGGCACGATGTGCATCGCGCGAACCTGTGTGTTGTTCTGGGAATCGAGGCGGTCAACCCAGGTGACGCCGTCGTCGGGAACCGGGAACTTGCGGTGCTGCTGGAAGTTAATCCCCGCAGCGATCAGGGCCGCGGCAGTCAACACTACCAGCAACGCGCTGATCAGTTGTCCTTTGAGGTCCCTTACCACTTGCGGCTTCTCCGATTGCCCTCTTTCGAGCTAAGGCCGAGGGGCTTCGTCATCCTACACTACAGCCTTCGAGTTGCGCAGCACGTCGACTACCAAACCTGGAATCGCTTGCAGTGATCGCGAAGATACGCCAGATGAAGGACTTAGACTTCGCCACGAAGAAATCGGTTCCCGATTTACGAATTTGACGGCGCCCCTACTTCGGAAACTGGAAGCCGAAACAGGAAACCGGCCACGGGCGGGCTTCCGTCTAAAGCCCAGACGCAGAGTGACAATGGGCGGAACCAGTGCTTGACGCTCTCAGGCTTGGGACCTAGAATGAACATAGCTCATGGTGTAGCTAGATGGTGGCGAACTCTATGCAGAGGAACAATTTGACCGGAATCGAAATGATCTGGACAGTTGGCGGGAAAGCGGTGACGGCGACCGCTGTTGCCGTTTTGGGTGCGGCTTTGTTACTCGCACCGAACGCGTACGCGCAGAAGAAGGCGCAACCCGAAGGCAATCGGGAGACGGTAGCCAAGCCAATGAGCGAGAAAGAGAAGCGGAAACGAGAGGAGCGGCTCCGAAAAGAGTTGGAAGGCCCCTTTCGCAAGTGGCTGAGCGAGGACGTCACCTACATCATCACAGATGAAGAACGGCAAGCCTTTAAGCGTCTGGCGACCGACGAGGAGCGCGAGCAGTTCATCGAGCAGTTCTGGCTGCGCCGCGACCCGACGCCCGATTCGGCCGAAAACGAATTCAAGGAAGAACACTACCGCCGCATTGCCTACGCCAACGAACGATTTGCAAGCGGCATTCCGGGCTGGAAAACCGACCGCGGCCGCATCTATATTGCATATGGCCCGGCCGACGAAGTGGAATCGCATCCTTCGGGCGGCACCTACGAGCGGCCAATTGAAGAAGGCGGCGGCACGACATCGACCTTTCCGTTCGAGAAGTGGCGCTACCGGTGGCTGGAAGGCATTGGCACCGACATCATGATCGAATTCGTCGATCCGACGATGACGGGCGAATATCGCATGACGATGGACCCGTCGGAAAAGGACGCGCTGCTCTATGTTCCGAATGCCGGCCTCACGCTCTACGAGCAAATGGGCATGTCGAGCAAGACGGACCGCTTCAGCCGCACAGACGGCACGCGACTGGGCACGGGAACGATGCCGCTGCCAAATCGCATGAACCAGTTCGAGCGGCTGCAACAGTTCGCCAACCTGCAGAAGCCGCCCAGCATCAAATTCAAGGATTTGGAAGCCGCGGTGAGTTCAACGGTGAAGTACAACTTACTTCCGTTGAAGGTGCGCGCCGATTACATGCGCATGACCAACTCGACGATTCTGACCAACGTGACCGCCCAGTTGGAGAAGAAGGACCTGCAGTTCGGCGACAAGGAAGGCGTTTCGAAGGCTGTCGTCAACATCTATGGCCGGATCACGTCCATGTCGCGGCGCGTGGTCAACGTGTTTGAGGATGTGGTCACCGTAGAGGTTCCGACCGAACTGCTGCAGGAGGCCTCCAAGGGCTCGTCGATTTATCAGAAGTCGATTCCGCTGCCGCCCGGCACCTACCGCCTGAACCTGGTGGTGAAGGACATTGTCGGCGGCAACATGACCAACTACGAAATGGCCCTGAGCGTTCCCCGCTTTGAAGACGAAAAGTTGGGTAGCTCTACGCTTGTTCTGGCCGACATGATTGAAAAAGTCCCGACCAAATCGATTGGCACGGGCCAGTTCGTGATCGGCGCCTCGAAAGTGCGTCCGCGCGTCACCGAAACGTTCAAACGCGGTGAAAAGATGGGCATCTACGTTCAGTTATATAACTTCGTACCCGACGAAAAAACGCAGAAGCCGAATGCCACTGTGGAATACGAAGTCGTGCGCAACGGCAGCAACGAGAAGATTTTCGAGTTTTCCGAGGATGTCCAAAAGATGGAAGGTTCCTCGGCCCAACAGTACACAATCGAAAAGATCCTGCCCCTGCAAAACCTCGAGCCCGGAGACTATACGCTCCGGCTCAAGGTGACCGACAAAATGAACAACTCCACACTGACGCCGTCCGCGACGTTCAAAGTGATTGGCTAGAGTGCATTTGGGAGGCTGATGAATCCACTGCGGCAACGAATGGTCGCATGGGCCGCGCCGCTTGCGGCGCTGTCCGGATTGCTCTGCACGCCTGCCGCGCACGCCGTGGAGCCGGGCATCCTTACGGGAACTCTGGGCGGATTGGTGTCCAACACCACGGGTGTCCCCCAGATGGGGGCGACGGTTCTCATTTTCAACCGGTTTGACCGGTTGGTCTCCCGGGCAGTCACAAATGATCGTGGCGCGTTCGAATTCTTCTCCATTCCCGCCGACACCTACTCGCTGCGCGTCCAACTGGCAAGCTTCGTGCCGGCGATTAAGCGGAACATCACCATACAGTCCGGGATGAAGAGCTTTCTCGCAATCAACCTGGCCACCGTATTCTCGACGGTCGAGCTTGTTTATATCGCCCCCAGCCAAGCCGCCATCATGAGCGAGGATTGGAAATGGGTATTGCGCGGTTCGGGAGGCACGCGGCCGGTACTGCGAATTTTGCCGGGAGACGTGGACATCTCCGACCCTGCCCGGAAGCGCCAATCGGCGTCGATGTTTTCCGGAACGTCGGGCATCGTGCGCGTATCGGCGGGCGACGGTGGCACATCCACGGCAGCGGGGAGCCAGACGGATCTGGGAACCGCGTTTGCGCTTGCGACATCGGTGTTCGGCGCCAATCGCGTTCAATTCAGCGGGAACCTGGGCTACGCTTCGGCAGCGGGGATTCCGGCGGCCGGCTTCAGCACGAGTTACCAAAGACAGGCGGGCTCGGAAAATTTTGGCCCCGAAGTCAGCGTCACGATGCGCCAGGTCTTCCTCCCCTCTCGCGTGGGCGGATCGATGGGTTCCGGGCAGACCAGCGGACCAACAGCGTTGCGTGCGATGTCGTTGAGCCTCTCGGACAGGCAGGAACTGGCCGAGGACCTGGTTCTCGAATATGGAACAACGCTCGAATCGGTCAGCTTTCTCGACCGCCTCAACGTGCTGAGTCCTTTCGCGCGCGTGCGGTGGGGCAACGTGGAGGAAGGCACGATCGAGTTTGGCTTCTCCAGCGGGGCCGCGCCCATGGAATTGCTCAACGACGCGGCTGCCCCCGAAGCCGACCTCCAGCAGCAACTGTCCACGCTCAGCCTCTTCCCTCGCCTCTCTCTCCGTGGCGGAACGGCGCGGGTACAAAGAACCGAGAACTTTGAAATCGGATACCGGCGCAAGTTCGGATCGAGAACCTTTTCGGGCGCCGTTTTTCGCGAATCGGCTTCCAACGCGGCGATGACCATGGCCGCGCCAGCGGGCTTCTACGGAACCGCCGACTTGCTGCCCGACCTCGCCTCCAATAGTTCCGTGTTTAATATCGGCAACTATCGGCGGATGGGATATCTGGCCGCCGTTACGCAGCAGTTGCATGAAGATCTTTCGGCGTCGGTCGGCTATCAACACGCGGGCGCACTGGAGCCGGTTGCCGCCGTGGCGACGAAGAACGCCGATGAACTGCGTTCCACCATGCGAAAAACGCAGCGTGGAGCCGCCTTCGTTAAGCTCACAGGCCGTTCCCCCTGGAACGGCACGCACTACACAACGAGTTACCAGTGGACTGACTACAGCGTGATCAAGCCAGTGCATCTGTCGCTGACTCAACGAGGCACGATTGACCCAGGCTTAAACGTATATCTGCGGCAGCCGATTCCCGGCGTACCGAGCATGTTCGCGGGCCGTTTGGAGGCGACAGCGGATCTGCGCAACCTGCTCGCGCAGGGGTATGTGCCGATCTTTTCCCCGGACGGCCGGCAGTTGCTGCTCATTCAATCGCCGCGCTCGCTGCGCGGCGGACTCTCCTTTATCTTTTAGTTGAAAGCCGCCGCACCGGAGCGTGCCTTCGGACCGATTCGCGCGGTATCCCTACTCGACAATCGCGACCAGGTGGCCACGCGTGCGGTAGTACAGTACGCCGTCGCTAACGGCGGGAGTGGCCATGGCGATTTCTCCGAGCAGATTCCTGGCCTTCAGTTCAAACGTGGCGCCCGGCTTGAGAACGTAGACCTCGCCTTCCTCGCTCGCAAAGTACACATGGCCCCCGGCGGCGACCGGCGATGAGGTGAACCCCGTGGTGCCCTCTCCGAGGCGTTGCGTGTATCGAAGCGCGCCGGTGCGCGCCTCATATACTTTGAGAACACCGCGGTCCGAACAGGTGTAGAGGAGGCCGTCGAGCACAAGAGGCGTCTGCATGTAAGCGCCATTGCGCGGCTCCATCCAAGCAACGCCGGCACTGGACGTGGCCTCCGCCGTTGGCGTAATATCACCCGTCGCAAGGGGTTTCACCGCGTAGAGCGGTGCCTGACCGCCATGCGCGTTGGTGATAAAGATGAGCCCATGAGCGAGAATCGGCGTGGGGACGACGATGTCACCGAGCGATTTCAGGCGCCACAACTCTTTGCCCGTTGCCAGATCGTAACTGGCGATGTATGGCCAGCCGTTGGTGACCACTTGCGTCCGGCCTTCGGCCGCGACCACGGCCGGCGTCGACCAACTTTGATGGGAGACTCCGTCGCGATTGGCGCGCCAGAGTTCGCGCCCCGTCGCCGCATCGAGGGCCACAAGGAACGAGCCCTTCTTCTGGTCGCATTGGACCAGGACTTTATCTTGATAGAGTACCGGCGAACTCGCCGTGCCCCATTGCAGGTCGTAGCCCTGTGGACCGATGTCAAACGCACCGAGGTCTTTGCTCCAGAGCAGTTTGCCATCGAGCGAGTAGGCGTAGATGCCCTGCGATCCGAAGTAGGCGATGAGGCGCTTCCCATCGGTCACCGGAGTCGAGTTGGCATGTGTGGCTTTAGTATGCCGCTTGGTCTTAGGCGTCGCAGCCTGGGCCGTCTGCTGCCACAGAAGTTTCCCCGTACGTTTATCGAGGCACAGAACAACCCAATTTTGAAGACCGTTATCGTCGGCCGGATCACCGGCTCCATAGAGTCCGACTTTCAGCGGCGCATCGCCATTCGCACTCACCGCCGAGGTGACAAACAGCCGGTCTCCCCAGACGACGGGCGACGAGTGTGCCAGTCCAGGTATCGGCACCTTGAACCGGATGTTCCGCAACGGGCCGGAGTTGGAATCCGCGTTCCACGAGGTGGCGAATTTGCCAACCGCAACGCCGTCCGCCGCGGTTCCGCGAAAACCGGGCCATTGAACCGCGTCGGCGGCGGAAAGCGAAGCGGCGGCAATCGAAATGGCAAGCAGGAAGCGCATGCTGAGATGGTAGCGCGCGCAAAAAGAGCGTGGAGATGGTGTGCTATCGTGGATAAAGTCCCTCGCACGAGGCGCGCCTCAGCGCCGTACGCAAAATCGGGCCGGTAGCTCAGTTGGTAGAGCATTTGACTTTTAATCAAAGGGTCGCGGGTTCGAGTCCCGCCCGGCTCACCAGTTCAAAACCCTTCTGTATCAGCGTCATTGTGGACGCTCCTTTCTGCCGTGTACCTCTGGTGTACCCTTCGCTTCCGCCTCTAAGATCGGATCAGCAGCCCAAGACCGCTCAACATTGGCATCCAATCGGGCTTGGCGCTCACGAACCCATGGCGCGTAGTGGCGCTCAGTGATTCGAATGCTGCGGTGGCCTAGCAGCTTCGAGACTTCCTCAAGCGAAGCACCGCTGAGAAGTAGCTCAGTGGCAAATGTGTCCCGGAATCTGTGCGGGTGGCCGTCCGGGATCTTTGCGAGCTGAAACACCGCTCGCAGGTTCCTGCGGTAGTTCCCTGTTGCGGTCGCTGGCTTGCCTATACCCGTCCAGAAAAAATACTCCTCAGACTTGCTCGGCATCGAAGTCAATGCATCGACGACAACCTGCGGGAGCTTGAGGTGGACGGGAACGCCCGTCTTCTGCATGTGGAGAAGTAGGCGGTCTCCCGCGAGGGTGCTCTTCTTCATGCATACCGCATCGCCGATCCTGAGCCCGCTATACCGCAACAGCAACACGAGCGGCCGAATCCGGCGGTCATGCTTGCTTCGCCGCTGGCCATCCTGCTGGTGTGTCTCGCAGGCGAAGAGGATGCTCACCATTTGTTCCTTGGTGAAGGGCATCGTAGGCGGGTCAGTGATCTTCGGCTTCGCGAGCAGCTTTGCCAAGTTTCTCGAAACGTACTCGCTCTCCACAGCGAATCGATAGACGGTCTGAAGACGTTCAAGCTTTTTCCATGCGCTGTAGTTGTGGTCGGCCCAGCTCTGTCGGAACGCCCTCAGCGTAGCCAAGTCGATTCGCTCGAAATGAATGAGGCCCTGTCGTTCACAGAAGTTGATGAGCTGGGAAAAAAGAGTGCGGTACTTCTTGATGGTTGCCGGCGAAAGCTGTTGTGCAACGGCTTCAGCCTCGAACTCGCCGCAGACCTTGGCGATTGTGAGTGGCTCGGATTCCAGCTTCTGCTGGCCGGGCGCCTGTCCCAACAGCTCCCATTCACGAATCAGAGTCTGCCCCTTGGTCCAGTTCCGGGTGTCGAGCGACTGCCGAATCTCCTCACCGTTCAGCATTCCGTCTACGTACACCGGGCACTCGCAACGTCGATACTTCCTTCCCTGATGCTTGTGCGGGCAGCTCTTTAGGTGGCGGCGATAGGCGGTGAGCATGGCAACGATTCTACTTTTCCCGTGGCCCGTTCATAAGCTCAGCATGTTTGCGAGCGAGAGCTGAGGCGGGAATGCGGATGGTTCTGTGGCGCGTCTTTACCTTGCCGAGCACTTTTCGGTGGATGACAAGAACGTCCGGCTCGTTCTCGAACAA
This sequence comes from uncultured Solibacteraceae bacterium, assembly GCA_964449665.1. Taxonomy (GTDB): domain Bacteria; phylum Acidobacteriota; class Terriglobia; order Bryobacterales; family Bryobacteraceae; genus JAFLBB01. The sequence continues at coordinate 1,119 of CAYUZM010000186.1, read as the reverse complement.
GCGAGTGATTGTGTCAACGCTGAACTTCCACATCGTGGCGACTTCCTTCACCGTGTAGTGCTCTTGCGTGGCCGGCAAAGCTCGCCTGGCGAGATCCTCAGCCGGTGACTGGTCGCCACTTCGCGCGCCACGAAATTGGAAGCCGCTCGCCATGCTCGCTAGCTTTTCGCCGTATTTGTCGGGTTTTGAGAATGAACCCGACAACGAAACCCGACAATTTTTTTGAGGTCGGATCGTGTGTTGCTGTGCGTGGGCTGTGTGGGGGGTGAAAAAACCCGACAATCCCGACAAATCGAAGATATGTTTTTGAATGTAAAGGATTTCTGCTTGTCAGCGATCTCGACAATTGTCGGGTTCAAACCCGACATTCTCACCCACAGTCGTTGCATCCCTTCCCCCTACCTTTCAACTTTCTCTTTTTCATCAAGGGGAAGAGATATAGAATTGTCGGGTTTGTCGGGTTTGTCGGGTACAGCTAGAGCGGCGGTTAGGAATTTGGCATAAGCGATCATGTAGACTTCTCTCGGCTGTCCCTCTAACGTCCGCCGTACAGTCGCCGTGCCCCGCTTACTCTCGGACCGGTGAAGCCAGCCTTCTTCCTTGAGATCCCGGCTCAGCGAGTGGCCGGTTGTCGGCACCGGTCCGCCTTGTTCGGCCGCAATCGGGCCAACGATGCGAAGAACCGTATTGGGATCGAGGTAGATGAACTCAGGCTGTGGACTTTCCTGGTTGTCGAGCTCCACCCATCCGACAGTTGTGCCGTTTGCAGTGTCGACGCCGTCTCGCCGACTCCAACCAAATGGGATTTCGGGATGCGGCCGTCTTCCGTCCTTGGAGTTGAGGTGAGCTTTTTTCATTTGCATCGCGGCATGGAGGCTACGGAAGAAGTTCAACATCGGGTTATTGTCCGAGCGCTTCTCTGCTTCAAACTTCTCGACCTCGACAAAGGCCCTCGCCGCTCTGCTCTTGAGCCGTTGGAGATCCTGTGCGTTGATCGCCTTGCACTCGACCGCGAATTCGAGAAACACATTTAAGCTGAAGGCGAGCTGGGCAAGGTTCTCCAGACTCCGGTTGTCCACCTCGTCACGCTTGTTCGCCTGGCGCAGCTTGAGCAGTTCA
>CAYUZM010000185.1:0-8682 GCA_964449665.1 uncultured Solibacteraceae bacterium | reverse complement strand
CAACGACAGGACCGGCTTACGGGAGGTCTTCATGATTCGCCGTGGCATTTCCTCGAATGTCCGCCATCCGGAACCACCGGCGTCGACCACGGTTGTGGTGCAGGCGGTCAGCGCCGAATCGTCGGGGAAGATCGAGCCGCTGTATCCGAAAACATGCGCGTGGAGATCGATCAAGCCGGGGGTCACATACAGTCCCGCGGCATCGGCCACTTTCTTCGCATCGCTTGCGGGAATATTGGCGGCGACGCGCGCAATTTTGCCGGCCGCGATGGCGACGTCCATGACACCGTCAATGCGGTTAGCCGGATCGATGACATGTCCGCGTTTAATCACCAGATCGTAGCGGGCCTGGCAGAATGCCCCGCTTGCCAACGCGATGAGCGCAATCAATGTTCCAGCGATGAGTTTCATAGGCAAGTTGTACGTCCGTGAAGCGGATGAGTATGAGTCTATCCCAAACACCAGCAAGTGCCGCGGCTGGGAACGAGCGCTCATTTTCCATGCGATAGCATGTGGGGCATGCAGAGGCTTGCGTGCGTCCTATTTGCCCTTGCCACATTCGCGCAGACAACGCCGGACCCGTTTCTTTTGTGGCTCGACGGGATCGCGCAAGAGCAACTGGATCGGCGCGAAAGTGCAATTGGGCGGATACGAGATCGTGCCGGCGCCGAGCAACGCCGTGCGGCGGTTCGCGCGAAACTACTGGAGATTCTAGGCGGATTGCCCGCTTACACGGGACCGCTTCGCGCCCGCCGGACCGGTGAGATTGCGGCCGACGGTTATGCAATTGAAAAAGTGGTGTTCGAAAGCCTTCCCGGATTCCACGTGACGGGCAATGTGTACCGGCCGGCGCAACCTGGCCGCTACGCCGGCGTTCTGATACCAGTGGGCCATACCCAAGAAGGGAAGCCTGAGGCGCAACTGCTGGCCGCGAATCTTGCAAGGAAGGGATTTGTCGCGTTCGCCTACGATCCCATCGGGCAGGGCGAACGCGAGCAGAGTTACTTGCCCGAACTGGGGCGTGCGCTCGCCGGCGGCGGAGGCAATGAGCATCTAGAATTGGGCGCGCGTAGCCTGTTGCTGGGACAAAGTGTCGCACGCTACTTCATCCACGACGCGCGCCGTGCGCTCGACTACCTGGAAAGCCGCCCAGACGTCGACCCCGCACGCCTTGGCGTGACTGGTTGTTCCGGCGGCGGTTGTATCGCGACCTACCTCGCGGCGCTTGACCCCCGCATCAAGGCCGCTGCTCCGGCGTGCTACGTCAACACGTTTCGGAAGTTGTTCGCGGGCCCGACCGCCGATTCCGAGATGAGCCTGCCGCGGTTCCTCGCCAGCGGATTGGATATCGCCGATCTGGTGGAGTTGCCCGCGCCGCTGCCGTGGTTGCTCCTGGCCACGACGGAGGATTACTTCACCCCCGATGGCGCACGCCCAGTTTACGAAGAGGCGCGCCGTTGGTATCGAATCTTCGAAGCGGAGGATCGTGTTCAGTTTTTTGTTGGCAAGGGGCCGCACGGAACTCCGAAGGAGTCGCGCGAAGCAATATACGCGTGGATGATCCGATGGCTCAATAACGGACAGGGTGATCCAACCGACCAGCCCGTCAAGCTCTACACGAATCTCGAACTCCGCGTGACGCGTGGCGGTAATGTCGCCGAAGAACCAGGCGGCCGAAAGCTCTATGAGATTATTCGCGACGAGTTGCCGGCACGGCTGCAGCCGCGCAGCGTAGCGGAGTTGAAGACCGAACTCGTCCGGCTTGGAGTTCCGACCGCGCGTTCAGCGCCGTCGATGCGGATTCGTGACGAGTCGCTCCTAGACGGCTATCGCTTGCAACAGGTGTCTTTCGATGTGGAGCCCGGTTTGCCCGTGAGTGCAAAACTCTATCTTCCCGTTGGACAAGGACGGCGGACCGCCGTGGTCGTCGTTGAAGAAAAGCGCTTGCCCGTGCCGTTATACGTGCAGCGCAGCCAGTCTACTGAAGCGCTTGCCGTGGCCATGGTCCGCGCCGGAAGCATTGTCCTGGAATTGGAGCCGCGCGATTCGCCCGGGGCAAACGAGGGGCGTCCGTTCCTTGGGAATTGGGTTACGAACGAACGCTCCGACCTCATTGGGCGCAACCTCCCCGCAATGCGCGCGCACGATATCCTCGCCGGCGTCGATCTGCTTGCAGCCCGAGCCGATGTGGACGCGACAGCCATTCGCGGTTACGCGCGCGGCGCGAAAGGCATGTGGTTGCTGCTCGCCGCCGCGGCGGATGCGCGGCTCGCGCGTCTGTGGCTCGACCGCACGCCCACAAGCTTGCGTTCCGCACTCGACGGACCCATGACTACTCACTTGTTCGATGCACTGATTCCCGGTTTTGCCCGGCACTGGGATATACCCGATCTTCGAAAGGCGCTCGACGGAAGGCCGGTGCTCTGGACTGACCCAACCAACTGGATGAACCGGGTGATTGATGCCGGTCCAGAATTCCGGTACCGGTATGTGGGCGAGCCCGACAGCGGCTACGTGGATGAGTTCCTTCGATGACGCCTAGTTGTTGCGGAAGTTCGCTGCGGGAGCGTTCCACGCGCCAGAATAAACCTTGAGGTTCGGCTTCGCCGCGCGCAAGATCGCCACGCCCTTCTCACTCACTGAGGTTCCTTTGAGGTCCACTTCCTGCAGGGCAGGGAACGCCGCCAGCACGCGCATTGCATCGTCGTCCACGCGGTCGCAACCCTGCAACTTCAACCGCTCGAGCTTCGGGTAGGACTTCATACGCTCCAGCCAGCGCGCCGTCATGCTCATCGTGCTGACGGTGGCGAAGCGTGTGCCTTCAATCCCCACGCCCAAGGACGCGCACCCGAACCGCAACTCGCGAAGTTCTTTCAGCGTGAGCAGCGCGTCGAGACCGGTATCGGTCATATTGAGTGTCCAGACGTTTGAATCCGTGCCTTGCCGTCCGTTCAGATCGAGAAACGTCAGGCCGGGAAGTTGACGCAGCGCTTGCAGCCCCGCGTCGCCCAGTTCGTTGCCACCCATCGTGAGTTCCTTCAGATTGACCAGCGAACTCAAGCGCTCCAGGCCGACATCGGTGATCATTGCCGAGCCGATGTCGAGCGACTCGATTGTGGTAATGCCCGCGATGTGATCGAGGGTCGTGTCGCTAATCTTCGTGCCGTGCACATTCAGACGTTTTAGTCTCTTCCACGTCTTGATCGCGGCCAGCCCCTCGTCTGTCACAGACTCAGCGAAACGCAGATTCAGGTCGACGATTCCGGATGCGCTCTTCAACTCCTGCATGCCCTGGTCGGTAATGCGTGTCAGCGATAGGTCGAGATGTGTGAGCTGCGGGAATCGCAGCAATTTGCGTAGATCCGTATCGGTCACCCAGGTCGCGCGCAGATCGACGCCCGTCACGCGGCCCGATGGGTTGCGGGTGACGGTGCCGCCAAGGTCTTCAATCCACGCCGTGTCGCCTGCCGCGCTCGATTCAGCGGCGCTGGAGCAGACGGCAAACAGTGCACAGAGGGCCATCCCGGCATGAAATCTCATCTCTTATCTGCTCCTTCGATTCGGAAGCGCGGAATCGCGGTCGAATACGATCTCGCACGCGGGCAGTGCGGCTTTCAATTCGGCAATTCCTTTTTCGGTCACAAGCGTGTGGTAGAGATTCAGCGACCGCAAGCCTGCCATCGTCTTGAGGAGGGATGCGCCGCTGTCGGTTACGTTCGTTGAATCCATGCTCAATTCACGCACGTTCGGCAGGGTACGCAAAGATGCTAATCCCTGGTCGTCCACGGATGTGTAGTCAAGCTTCACCACGCTCAGGCTCTTCAACTCCGCCAGCGCCGCGATTCCGGCATTCCCCGCGCGTGTCCGGAACATCTCAATTCGTTCGAGCCTTCGCAGCGGCTTCAGTGATGTCATGCCGTCATCGCTGAAACGCGTGTGATTCAGATAAAGCTCGCGAAGATTCGTAAACGCGGCGATCTGCTTGAGCGCGCCATCGCCAATGTCCGTGCCTGTCAAGTCGAGCACCTGCAGATTGGTGAGCCCTGCAAGTTGCTGAAAGCCGGAATCGGTGATGTCGGAGTGGCTGAGCTTCAGGCGTTCGATTTCTGTCATCTTTCCGATGTGGGTCAGCACCTCATCGTCTACGCGCGCGCCGCCCAGGGAAAGTTCGCGCAGTTGCGAAAGTGACGTCAGAACACCAAATGTCCTTCCTTCCACGAGCGTTCCATCCAAACGAAGCGCGCGCAAGGCCCGCAGCGCAGCGAGCTTCGCCAGCCCTGCATCGGAAACGGTGGTCAGGCTGAGGTCCAACTCTTTCAGGCCGGTTAGCTTCTGCAAGGCGCTCAACCCGAGGTCACCCACTTGTGTCACCTGCAGGTCGAGACTTTCAAGCGAAGCGAGAGGAGAAAGGTACGAGAGTTGCGCATCGCTCACGGCGGTGGAAGACAGGTCAATCGCCTTGATCCGCGCGCCGTCGAACGTTGCCTTGCCACCCATCGCCGCCACCCACTGGCCGATCGCTGCGTCTGTATTCGCCGACGGGCGGTCAGCACCTTTCGCCTTGGGTCCGACGGTGGACGCACCCGCGAATTGCACCTTTGAGGCAGGTAGCGCCGCGCGAAGCGCATCGACGCCGTTCGAAGTCGCGCGGCTATATCGCAGGTCGATATCCGATAGCCTCTTCAGCCCCTGCAACCCAGAGAAGCCAGCGTTTGTCACCCGAGTTCGGTACAGGTTCAATACCTCAAGCTCCTTCATCCCGGCCACGACATCCATGCTCGAATCCGTTGCGCGCGCACCGAGCAGATTGAGCTTCCGCATCTTGGTCAGGTTGCGGAGAAACTCGATTCCACGGTCGCTTGTTCGCGTGCCGGTGAGGTCGAGCTCTTCCAGATACGTCAGTCCGGCGAGATGCTTCAAACCGTCGTCGGTCACCATCGTGTCGCGCAGAATCAGCCGCCGCAGATCCTTCAAACCGGCGAGTCCCTCCATGGCTTTATCCGTGAACGGACTGTAGCTCACATCGAGGCTGCGGAGCTTGGCCATTGTCGAAAGGTTGATGTCGGTCAGCCTGCATTGCGTGCAGCGAAGGTCTTTCATCTCGGTCAGTCCGAGCAAATGCTTGAATCCGGAATCGCGAATGTTGATCTGTGCCGCGAAGTGCCAGCCGAAGGCAATCTTTTCCAGGTTTTTCAATCCCGCCAGCGCTTGAAACGCTTCGTTGTCATCCTCATTGCCACCGCCGGGATTCCACACGGGCCCCGGCAGATAAAGTTCGCGCAGCGAGGTCAGCCCGCTGAGCTTTGTTAGCTCCGACGGACGCATCACCGAACCGGTGAGATCGATTCCCACAATTTCGAAGCGGGCCGAAGGGATCTGCGAAAGCTCGCTGAGTGGCTGCCGGCTGCCTTCCACCATGACACGCCCTTCCCAACGAATGACCCACTCCGCAATCTCATGTTCGTTGGCTGCGAACGCGATGGCTGTGGCGAATATTGCCGCAAAAATAGTTCGGAACATCAGGGATTTCACAACGGGTATGCGAAGGCCAATATATCATTCGAGCCGCGCCTCCGGACGGGATATAGTGTTAGGACATGATTGCGAAGCGACGCGTCCCAATCCGTCTGGCACTCGCCGTCTCACTGCTTGTAACCGCGTCCGCACTTGCGCAGGATGGGCCATTTGGCGCTGGTTTATTTCAAGTTCTGGAGAAGGCTGACTGCCGCTCGTGCCACACCGCCGACGGCGTCGCCTCGCCCACCCGGCTTCACTTTCCCGACCCAGGCGCCGCGCCTGAACGCGTCGAGGCATTTGGCCGGTCTCTCGTCAATCTGATTGAGCGCGATCGCCCGGAAGCGTCACTGCTCTTGGGCAAGCCGACCAATCGAATTGCCCACGCCGGCGGCGAGCGCATCAAGCCCGGCAGCGAAGATGAGGCCGTACTCAAACGCTGGATCGAACGGCTCCGCCAACTCTCCGGCGTGGAACTTGCCGCCGCGCTTGCCTACCGGGAGGAGGAATCCTCGGGCAAAGGCCATGCAAGCAAAATCCTCGAATTGCGCCGCCTCACGCACAGCCAGTACAACCACACAGTGCGCGACCTGCTGGGCGATCAAACTTCGCCGGCAAACCAGTTCCCGCCGGAGGATTTCGTCAATGGATTCCGCAACCAGACGCAATCGCAGAACCTTTCGCCCTTGCTCATCGAATCCTACAGCGCCGCCGCCGAGAAACTCGCGCGCAATGCCTTTCGCGGCGGCGACACGCGCGGTCTGATCCCCTGTAAAACAGCGACGGCCGCGTGCCGGGCGCGTTTCGTTCGTGAGTTCGGCTTGAAGGCTTTCCGCCGCCCGCTGGGCATTGCCGAGCAGAAGCGATTTGAAGCGTTCATGGCCAAGGAGCCGGACTTAGTGAAGGGTGCGCAGTTGGTGGTGGAAGCGATGCTCCAGTCGGCGAGCTTTCTGTTCCGTCTCGACGAAACTTCCGATCCCGGCGCGAAGCCGTATGTTTCGGCGAACCGTCTGTCCTATGCCATATGGGACAGTATGCCGGACGCCGAGTTGTTTGCCGCCGCCGCGCGTGGCGAGCTCAACACGCCGCAAGGGATCGAAAAGACATCGCGCCGCATGCTCGACCATCCGCGCGCGAAAGAGTCCCTCAACGAATTCGTCAGTCAATGGTTGCGTTTCGACCGCATTCTGACCGCCAGCAAAGACCGCCGAAAATTCCCCCAGTTCACGCGCGAAACCGCCGCCGCGATGACCGAAGAAGCGCGCCTCTTCATTGGCGACCTTGTTTGGAACGACCGCAACTTCATGGACGTGCTCACCGCCAACTACGGTTATGCAAACTCGGATCTGGCCGCCATCTACGGCATTGCCGCTCCGGCGAAGGAGTTTGATCGCGTAGCATTTCCCGCGGGTTCCGAACGCGCGGGCCTGTTGGGGCAGGCGCTGTTTCTTGCACTCACCGCCAAGCCCGAAGATTCGTCTCCCACTGCCCGCGGCCTCTTCGTGCGCGAACAGTTCCTTTGCCAGCATGTTCCCGAGCCTCCGGCCGGCGTGAACACGAATCTGCCTCCCGTTACCGAAGCCATGCCGCAAACCAACCGCGACCGCATGACGGAGCACGCGACCAATCCGAGTTGCGCCACTTGCCACAAGTTGATCGATCCGATCGGATTTGGCCTCGAACGTTTCGACGCCGTTGGCGCCAAGCGCGACAAGTTTCAATTGCAATTTGCCGCGGCGCGGCGCAATGGTGGCGAGGATCGCCGCGGACGCATGAAAACGGTCGAGCTCGATATCGATCCCGCCGGCTATGTCGCGGGTTTGCCCGATTCCCAATTCGCGTCGCCGTCACAGCTTGGCGCCGTCCTCGCCAAGAGCGCACAGTGCCAGGAGTGCATCGTCAAGCAGTACTTTCGATACACTGTTGGCAGGACAGAAACGCCTGCGGATCGTCCATTGATCCGTGGCATCTTAAACGAGTTTCGAAATTCGCAGTTTCGCTTCAAAGAGTTGATCGTCGCGCTCATGCGGGCGCGGGCGTTTCCTGATGGAGGAGGGGCTGTTCATGTCGCAAGTGATCACAAACCGCGTTAGGCTTTCCCGCAGATCTCTGCTGAAGGGATTGACGGCGGCCGGCTCGCCGGTCATTGTCGGCCTGCCGCCATTGGTCTCAATGTTCAACGCCCATGGCACGGCATACGCCGCGCCCAATCCCAAAACAGCGGGCGGCGCCATTGAAAGCCGGTTCGTGCTCTGGTTCAACGGCAACGGTATTCCGGAACGGTATTGGATTCCCTCCGAAGAAGGCGAACGCTACGGCATGACGCCTTGCCTCTCGCCGCTCGCTCCGTTTCGACAGGACTTCCATGTGCTGAGCGGCGTGGACAACGCGGCGGCCAAAGGGATGGGCAATGGCCACACGAACTCGATGAGCGGCCTGATGACATGCACGCCGTTCACCGGGCGCGGCCCAAGCGCCGCTTCGATCGATCAGGTCATCGCCTCCAAGGTCGGTGGCGACTCCCGCTTCCGCTCTCTGCAAATCGGCGTCTCACAGGAATCGTTCGGCGAAAGCATGCAGCGCAATATGAGTTGGTCCGGCTACGAACGCGCCCTACCGCCGGAGATGATCCCACACCGGCTCTTCGACCGCCTCTTCGGTGAGCGCGAAGAGGGATGGGTAAATCGTAAACGCAGCATTCTGGACGCCGTGCGCGAAGATGCGACGCTGCTCCGCAAACGACTGCCCGCCGACGATCAGGCGCGCGTTGACGAACACCTCTCCGGTATTCGCGACCTCGAACGCTCGATCGCCGGTCTGCCTCCCGAATACAAGCGCGTCGATCCACCCGACTTTGACGGCGACATGAAGGATTGGCCTCGCATCGCCAAGCTGCAGAGCGATCTGCTGGTGAAAGCGCTCGCTACCCGTCAAACGCGGGTTGCGTCCTACATGCTGACAAAGTGCCAGGGCCTGTCGCGTTTCCCCTGGCTGGGTTACACCTCAGCGCGCCACCACGACTACACTCATGCCGACGGCAAGGCCCCCGGCGCCGACGGTGTGGAAGGACAACGCGTACTGCGCGACATCTGCAAGTGGCACGTCGAAGAATTCGCCTACCTGGTTGCCAAGCTTAAGTCCATTCCCGAAGGCGATGGCACGCTGTTC
>CAYUZM010000184.1:0-8684 GCA_964449665.1 uncultured Solibacteraceae bacterium | reverse complement strand
GCTCCAGGGCTCGTTGTGGATGCCCGCTTGGGCGGTGACGTTGGCGAAGGTGCCGTCGCCGTTGTTGCGATAGAGGGTGTTGCGGTGGACGCCGGTGACAAGCAGGTCGGTGTGGCCGTCGTGATCGTAGTCGCCCGCGGCGGCGCCGATGGCGAAGCCTTCGCCCTGCAGGCCGGCGCGCGCGGTGACGTCTTCAAACTTGCCGTTGCGGCGATTGCGGTAAAGGCGGTTCCACCAGGCGGGGCCATCCTTTTTGAGACTTGGCTGGGGTGCGCCGTTGGTGAAGAAGATGTCCATCCAACCGTCACCGTCGAAGTCGAGCACGGCCAGGCCGCCGGCCATGGTTTCGATCTGATGTTTTTCGGGAGTTGCGGAGTTGCGGAGGACGAAATCGATACCGGCGCTGAGCGGGAGTTCGTCGAACACGGGTATCGCGGCGGCCAATAGCGGCGCCAGCCACACCAAGCGCCATGGCCTCATGGGCACTATTCTATCGCCGCGCGGACAGGACCAATTCGCTAAGATTGAGCATGAAGCAAGGGAGCCTCCCAACGGGTGAGGAACTGGCGCGCTACATCAACTTGAAGCTCGCCGCGCTCGGACAGCCCACCTCGGCGCATCTCACCGATCCGCAATTTCTGGAGTTATCCAGGCCGTTGCTACGCAATTTTCATCAGAAGGACATTTTGCTGGCGGGGCGGTTGTGCCCCTCGGACGCGCGCGTGCAGTCGTTTCTCGACCGGATATTGCACGACATTTGCCCGCAAGGCGCGCCGAAGCTTCCGGCGAACACGTTCGCCTTGGACAGGCCGGGCATGGCGCGGATCGTATCGCTGCCAGCGCGGGGCGACCGCTTCACTTCGCCGCTCCTGAATTCCTATCGCGTGGCGCAGGGCGTGCTGCATAACCCGAAGAGCGACCGGCGCACGACGAAGGGGATTTTCCATATCGTCGAGGACGGGCTGCCGGTGCCGGCGGATAAGATTGCCGTGCCGAGGCGCGTGTTCGCGAAGTTTCTGGAACAGGCGTTCCTGCCGCCGCCGGAGTTGCTGACGCTGCCGTATACGTCGGACCAGGACGAGCAGGTCCGGTTATTCGTGACGTTGCTGCTGCGTCCGCTGGTGAGCCCGGCGACGGGGCGCGATCCGGAGAAGCGGATGGAGATCCGGTTCTTTGCGCCGGGGAGTTTGGTGAGCAATCTGGATTTCGTGGAGGGGATTTTCGGCAACGGCGGCGACCCTTATTTGCCGGAGAACGATGCCGCGCTCGATGTGGATCATTGGACCGGGCACAGCGGGTGCGTGATTCTGGCGCCGCACCTGGTGGGCATTACAAAGCAAGACGCCGGGCTGCCGCACTATGACGACGCGAGCGAGCGGCAGCGCCGCGAGGGGATGTGCTGGCGCGAGGCGGCGGAGCCCTACAACGACGGCGGGGCATTCAAGCTTGCCTGCCGCGATGCAAGCGGCGTGATGGTGACGCTGCTCGCCGACAACTACTACGGCTATTGCAAGAAAGAGGTGAAGACGCAGATCAGCTTCGCCGCGAATCTGTTCGGCAACTGCGAAGAAGAGCATGCGGGCGGGGCGATCGCGTTTCCGACGTACGTGTTGGGCCAGGAGTTTTGTTCGTCGCGGTCGTCGCTTTTGAAGAAGGCGTCGTTTGAAGAGGCGATGCGCGTACTGGGTCCGCTCGCGGAGGCGCGCGAAGAAGGCTACGCGGTGGACCGGCGGTATCCGGACGTTCTTTATGTGCCCGATCACGCGGAGTTTCACGTGCCTTCGGGCGAGATTCGCTGGGAGCACGAGGGGTTGTTGCGGAAACTGACGTTGAGGCCGGAGGAGACCTACATTCTTCCGTCGGGGTATCGTGTGAGCCTGCAGAAACAGATGCTCGGCACGGCGTGGCGGCTGGTGGGCTCGGTTGCGCACGGAACGCTTTGCCACAAGCCGTGCACGGTGTCGGGCGGCGGGAAGTCGGAGATTTCCAAGTCGATTGCGAACGCGTTGCTGAAGGGGCCGGTGTTCGTGCGCGACTATGAGCGCGACATGGACGAGGTGGAGAAGATCCTGAAGCGCGATTTTTCGGGGGTCTTCCGCACGCCGCAGCAAGAGGGCCGGGCGGCGAGGCCAATTCTCAGCCCGTCCCGATCGTTGGGCAGCGTGATCCGGCTATTCACTCCGTCGGCGGACTACACGGACGAGCACAACAACTGGTTGAAGAGCCTGCCGCAAACGATCCGGCAGATCATCTTCACGGTCAAGCGTTACTATCGCCATGAGTGGGGCGAACGGTGGCGGGAACACTTCACGGTAGACCGCATCAATGGATATCTCAGCCACGAGCTCAAGTTTGACGACCGCAAACTGGTGGCGAACTACCTGCGGGTGGGCTTCGATGCGCATGGGGCGTGGCGCATCTTCAAGCTGCGGCCGGATTTTCATCCGGCGGAGAAGGTGCAGGTGGAAGACGACATCACGGCGTCCGTGGTGGTCCCGAGCGATTCGCTGAAGGATTTCGATTCGAAGTATCCGAACCTGTCCACGAAGCTGGTGCAGAACTGCGAAGCGCTGTTGTTCCAGCGGCCCGACGATGCGATTCATCGCGGCTTCGATCAACAAGCGGAAGCCGATATGGCGACGCCGGGGACGTTCATTTCGAACTTTGAGCCGCTGACGCGCGAGGCGGCGCGGGCGATGGTGGAGCATGTGGTGGAGTTCGACGAATACACGGCGCCGATGCAGGAGCTGCTCTCTTCGTTTGTGAAGGGGGAGTCGCCGGACTATGTGGTGTCGTCGGCGTTGGCGCGAATGGTGGATGGCAAGCCGTCGAAGAATCCGCGCTATCTGCAACGGCGGCCCGATCTGGTGAACCCGCGAGACAGTTACCTGGCGCAAGTGTGCGCGCGATTGGACCGCGGCATTCCGGCGGCGGAGACGGTGCATTTCCCGGTGCATTCGGTGCTGGCGGGGCGGCGCGGGAATCCGGCCGAGCCGTCGATCGGGCTGCCGCCGCTCGCAGTCTACAATCCCATTCACTATCAGGAGCTGCCGGAGCTGTTCATGGACTTCGTGTGCAGCCTGACGGGCAAATCACCTTCCACGACGGGTTTCGGAAGTGAAGGCGCGTTGACCAAGAGCCCGTTCAACGCGTTGTGGCCGGTGGTGGATTTGAATAACGCGCTGGTGAGCTTCATCCTTACGGGCTATACGGGCTTTACGACGGCGGCCGGGCACGTAGGGACGCGATATCGCGTGGACCACGACATCAGCATGTTGGTGCCCGAGGTGTGGTGCCGCATGCAGGTGGGCGAACGCGATCCGGCGTTTCTCATCGGCGGAGGATATCTGGAGGCGGTCTCCGATTTCGAGCACGAGGGCCGCACGGTGCTGGGCAGCCGGCTGGGCTACCGCATTACGCCGTTGTTTGTGGAACGCTTCCTGGGGCGCATCTTCGAGACGCCCGATGCGGTGTTGACGGCCGAGCTATTGCGGCCGGAGTTGCAGGATGGCGAGGCGTTCGTGACCGGCATCGATGCGATTGTGGATGCGCAGAAGCTGGTGGCGCAGCTCTATTTCGAGGATGGGAGCGTGGAGGCGGCATGTCCGCCGCTGAAGGCGCTGTTGCACATCATGGCGCATGGGCACTATGAGGGCACTACCATTCATGACGCCAAGCTGCGCGCGATGTTCACGCGAGAGGCGCTGATCGCGAGCGATTGGTACGGTGAGCGCCTGCGCATCAAACAACAACGCGACGTCAAGCTATGGACGCGTCACGTGCAAGCGCTGGAGGCCTTTCGAGGCGGCGTGGTAGGGGCGGCGTCGAAACACCTGGACATCGAGGCGAGACTGGATGGCGCGCGGCAGCAGTTGGCCCGCGTGAGCGCGCCGGCGTATTTGGAAGAGCTGACCGGCACGTTAGGCGCCGACCCGTTTCATTGCCAGCTTACAGCTTAAAGGTGGTGGACAGGACCACGCTGTGCACGCCGACGCGGACGCGGCTGTTGCTGTATTCGCCGGCGCGCAGAGCGCTTGTGCCGGTGGTGCGCGAGACGTTGGGGTCAAGCACGTAGGCAGCGTCGAAGCGCACGCGTCCCCAGCGGTATCCAACGCCCGCGGTGATGCTGTCGCGCGTGATGGCGGCCGTGAGTGGCGAGAGGGTGGAACCGGGCACGGGACTGTTGCCATGGGCATAGCCCGCGCGCAGGGTGGCGTTTTCGCGCCAGGTCCGTTCGATGCCGGCGCGCGCGGTGACCTGGTTGCGCCAGTGCAACGGAATGGAATCGCTGATGCCATTTGTGCCAAGGACGCCGTTGATGCCGGCGTTGTTGCCATTGGTGAGAACAACGGGCAGGTTTGCGAACGCGCGGCGCCAGTTCACCCAGTCGGCTTGCGCCATCAAGCCGGTGCGGGCGTTGACGTGAAGCAGCACGTGGCCGGTGAGCGATTGCGGGAAGACGTTGTTGACCTGGGCATCATATTCGAAATCCGGGCGCGCGGCTCCCAGTCCGATGGCGGCAAGCTGCACGCCGATGTTGCCGGTGGCGGACCCTTTGGACGCAACGGTGGTGCGGGTTCTATAGGCGACGCCCAGCACGAGGCGCTTATTGGGGCGCACGATTGCGCCGAGGCTTCCGTTCCAGCCAACGCCGTCCGTCTTCAGGTCGAGCGATGTCTTCAGGCCGGCGAGCGCGGGGTGGTTCTGGAATACATAAGCCGTGCGCAGGCGGTTGGTGTTGTAGAGGGCTCCCACAGTGAAGCCGATTTGCAGTTTGCTGTTGACGTGGACGCCGACGCCGGCCGATGTGCGGAGCGTGACGATTTCCGACTTGTGATCGAGCGTGCCGTAGCTGACGCCGCCCGCGCCGCCGGGCGCGTCGGTGTAGCGCCAGCGGGCCGCGCTCATGAGCTCCGGCGTGACGGCGAAGCCCAAGGTGAAGCGGCTCTGACCGATGGGCATTCCAAAGGCTCCATAGGGGACGGCGCCGTTGGAATGGAGACGGCCCTCGCGGTTTACGGCGTTCTGGAAGGCGCCGCGAGCGAACACCGCCGCCGCGCTCACTTCGATCACGGGACCGCCGAGCAGGGTCAGTCCGGCGGGGTTTACCGCCATGGCGTCAAGAGCGCTTTCGGTCCATGGCGCATAAACGCCCGCCGTGCCGCGCGTGCGTGCGCCGGCGCCGCTGACCAGAAAATCGTCCGCCCAGGCGCAGGTGGCAAGTGCCAAGCCAAGCGCTAGGCGGCGTGTTGGGATTCGCAAGCCTTCACCTCGATCGATTGCTGTTGTTGGATGTTGAGAGAGAGCCGCAGCAGGTCATTGGCGACCTGCGACGCCGAGTCCACGGAGCATTTGAGCGCTTCGAAGCAGGAGCCGTCGATGGCCTTGGGCGCATCCTTCTGCATAATGCCGATGACGGTTTCAAACGGCAGCGCGTCGCGGTAGGGGCGCTTGGCGGCGAGCGCGTCGTAGATATCGGCGACCACCAGGATGCGGGCGGGAACGCTCATGCGTTCGGGTGGGAGATGGCGGAAGTAGCCGCTGCCATCGAGCTTCTCGTGATGCGATGCGGCGATTTCGCTCAACTGGCTGAAGCCGGGTATGCGGTTCAAAACCTCGTAGGTGTAATAGGGGTGCTGCTTCACGACGCCCCACTCGTCTTCGGTGAGCTTGCCCGGTTTGTCGAGGATGGCGTTGGAGACGCTGAGCTTGCCGATGTCGTGGAGCAGGGCGGCGCGGCGGATAGTTTTGACGTCGTCTTCGGCGAGTGAAAGCGTGCGTGCGATGGCCACGGCTGCGCCGGTCACGCCGGTGGAATGGCGGTAGGTGAAGGGCGACTTCGCGTCAATCACGTCGGCGAAGGCGAGGCAGATGCGGTCGATGGTGGCTTCATCGGGGGCGAGCCAGTCCTGGCGCGGCTCCAGGTCCACAACGAGATGTTCGGCGCGGGTGAGATCGGGCCACAATTCGCCGTGCGCGGCCACGGCTTCGAATGCCTTAACAACATCAGGATCGAACCACCGGCCGCTGCGTTTGCGTGCCATATCGAGGGCGCGGTCCGGGCCGTAGGTCATGAAGAAGACATCCACGGTTTGGGCGAGATTCATGATGCGCGAGAGCATAGGGATCTCTTCGCCTTGAAGTCCCTGGGACTGTCCGATGCCGCACCAGAGTTCGTCGAGGCTGAAGATGGCGTCAGCGGCCGCATCGCGCAACCCAATGCGCCGGGCGATGGCCGCGCCGCGTTCGCAGCGCACGGCGACCAGGTCGTGCGCATTTTGCTTCTGATTCCGCGCCATCTCGACGAGCGAGCGCATTCGTTCCAGAAAAGGCGCACCTGGTTTTACGTGTCCGAGCGCGTAGTGCAGCGACTCCCAGCCGGTCTTCGTCCAATCCGTGGTCTTGACGTCGCGCTTGGCCTTGATCTCATCCATGCCCAGCATGCGGAACATTTTCGACGCATTGGTGCTGCAACCGGCGTCCTTCATCAGTGAAGCGTAGTAGAGGTCCGATTGCGCATCGAGCGGCAGGCCCAGTTCCCGCGCCACCTTCATTCCGAATACGCAGCAGCGCACGGCGTGTCCGGGCGGCTGGCCTTCGGTGAGGTCCAGCGCGAATGAAAGCGCCGAGATCACCTCGGACACACGCAGGCTCTGTTGACGATCTTCTGGCATGGTCTCCTCTTGCAAATGGCCCAGTGAGAAAACTTATCGGCCCCGATGGGACCAGAATGTTGGAAATCGCCACACGCGGCAATAGTAAGAATACTGACTGCGCAGGCACGGAATCGCCTTAGACCGTAGCGGATGGAGCATGGCGTTGCGGGCTCAATTGCGGGCCGAATTGACTTCCCAAGTGATGGCGGATATTGTATGTAAGCACTTGCATTCGGCTATCGCCCGATATCGGCCCTCGTCCAGCCATGACCCATCTCATCGCGCTCTCCCCGCTTGATCTCGCGATCATTTGCATTTACTTCGCCTTTGTTTTGTACATCGGCTACTACCTGAAGGGCCGCGCCTCAACGGGCGAGGACTTCTTTATGGCCGGGCGGGAGATGACGGCGTGGATAGCCGGGTTGTCGTTCCTTTCGGCGAACCTGGGTTCGCTCGAACTAATGGGTTGGGCGGCCGCGGCGTATCAGTACGGGATTCTGTCGGTGCACTGGTATTGGATTGGCGCGATTCCCGCGATGTTGTTTCTCGGCCTGGTGATGATGCCCTTCTACTACATCTCGAAGACGCATTCGGTGCCGGGCTATTTGCAGTTGCGCTTCGGCGAGCCTTCGCGGCTGCTGTCGGCGGTGACGTTCGCGTTCATGACGGTGCTGATGTCGGGCATCAACATGTACTCGATGGCGCTGGTGATGAAGGTGGTGCTGGGCTGGGACATCAACTTCAGTATTTGGGTGTCGTCGATCACGGTTGCAGTTTACGTTGCGCTGGGCGGGTTGCGGTCGGCGATTTTCAATGAGGTGCTGCAGTTTTTCCTGATCTGGTTTGGCGCGATGCTGATCCCGATTCTGGGGCTGGTGGAGGCGGGCGGTTTTGCGGGGCTGAAGGCGCGCATTATTGCGAACCTCGGTTCGGACAGCTATACGCACGCATGGTCGACGCTGGGTTCGTTCAACGACAACCCGATGGGGATTCATTGGACGGGGATTGTGCTGGGCCTGGGGTGGGTGATCAGTTTTGGATATTGGACGACGGATTTTCTGGTGGTGCAGCGCGTGCTGGCAGCGAAGGATTTGCGGTCGGCGAAGATGGCTCCGGTGATTGGCGCGGCGTTCAAGATGATGGTGCCGTTTATCGTGGTTCTGCCGGGGCTGCTGGGGCTGGCGGTGTTGCCTTACAAGCTCACGGGCGAAGCGGAAGCGCTGGCTACGGGCGGGCATAGCTACAACGAAGTGCTGCCGCTGATGCTGGCGCGGTATTGCGGTCCGGGGCTGATGGGGCTGGGGATCACGGCGCTGATCGCGGGCTTTATGTCGGGTATGGCGGGCAATGTGAGCGCATTCGCGACGGTGTGGACCTATGACATCTATCGCGCGGTGATGCGCAAGGATGCAACCGATGCCCACTACGTGAGCATGGGCCGTTGGTGCACGATATTGGGCGTGCTGGTGAGCATTGGCACGGCGTATCTAGTGATGCAGTTCCAGAGCATCATGGACTACGTGCAGGCGTTGTTCAGCTTCTTCATTGCGCCGCTGTTTGGCACTGTGATTCTCGGGATGCTGTGGAAGCGCGCGACGCCGGCGGGTGGGTTTTGGGGGTTGTTGAGCGGCACGCTGGGTTCGATTGCGATGTGGGCGTGGGTAAAGGCGGACCCAACGGCGATCCGCTACATTGCGCTGTCGGAGAACGCCAAGGACATGGCGGAAAACATGTACCGCGGATTGTGGTCGTGGATCATTTGCGTCGGAGTGACGGTGGCGGTGAGCTATATGACCAAGCCGAAGTCCGATGCCGAGTTGACCGGCCTGGTCTACGGCTGCACGGAGATTCCGAGCGAGCAGAATGTGCCGCTGGTGCAGCGTCCGGCGTGCTGGGCGGTTGCGGTTTCCGTTGTGTTTGTCGCGCTGAATCTTATCTTCTGGTAAATCACTATGCATTCAGATACGGGCATTTCTATATGGTTTTTTATCGGATCGTTACTGACGATCTATGGCGTTCTGATCCTTG
>CAYUZM010000183.1:7644-8696 GCA_964449665.1 uncultured Solibacteraceae bacterium | reverse complement strand
TTCGGATGGAGGCCCTGCAGTAGGTTCACCGGGCCCGGCGCGAGCGAGTGAATTTGCTCGCTGGTCACATCGAGGCGCGAACCAACGCGCGCGGCAATCAGCGTCACGGCCCCGGCGGCAATCAACAGCGCTACCGTTCGCGCGGCATAATGGCGTCCCAGCGAAGCCGCGCGCCAGCGCCGCCGCTCCGTTAATCGCACGCACAGATAGAGCACCGCCGCCGCCAGCGAAACGAAGTACGCGGCCGGACCCAGCGAGACCACGCCCGACGCCAAATCGCGAAACTGCTCCGGCACCGAAAGCTGCTCGAAGATGCGCTGCCACGAGCCTTGCACCACCGCGCCCGCGTGACGGAACATCACCGGAAGCGCGCACAGCGCCGCGCCGCCGATGAAGGCGACCGTCAGGTTCTCCGTGGCCTGTGACGCCAGTAGCCCCAGCGGCAGCAGCGCCGCACCCATCAACCAATAGCCGAGATACGTCGACACGATCAGCCCCGGGTCCGGCGACCCCAGCCACGAAAGCACGACCACGTGGCTCAACGAAAACGCCAGTGCCACCGTGTAGATGCCCAGCGCGGCGCCATACTTGCCCAGGATGATCTCCAGTCCGCTCGCGGGCAGCGTGAGCAGCAACTCTTCCGTTCCCTGCTTGCGCTCCTCCGCCCATAAGCCCATCGTGATCGAGGGCACCAGGAAGATCAGCAGGTATGGAAACCAGTCGTTCAAGGGATCGAGATTGGCCAGATTCGACAGAAAGAACCGCTCCTGCCAGAACGCCGCCACCGCGCTCACAAACACGAACAGCGTAATGAACACGTAACCCGCGGGCGAGCCGAAGTAGGAGGCGAACTCGCGCCGCGCCACCGCGCGCACCACATGCAACCGCATCAGGCCACCGCTCCCGTCAGGCGGTGGAATGCCGCGTCCATCCCCTCGCTGCCCGCCAACTCCGACGGCGTGCCATCGAACACCACGCGCCCGGCGTTGATCAAAATCACCCGTCCGGCCACCGCTTCCACTTCCTGCAAAATATGCGTGGAGAGCAGAATC
>CAYUZM010000183.1:6372-7634 GCA_964449665.1 uncultured Solibacteraceae bacterium | reverse complement strand
ACACAACTTGCGCCATGCCGGCGCGCTGCCGGTAGCCTTTGGACAACTTGCTGATCGGCTTCTCCAACACCTCATGCAGCGAGCACAACTCGACCACCGCGTCGATACGCTCCCGCAGCCGCGCGCCCGGCATGCCGCGCGCCTGGCCAAAGAATCGCAGCAGTCCCAGCGGCGTCATTTCCGCATAAAGCGGCCCGTTCTCGGGCAGATAACCGAGCCGCGCCACCGCCTCTTCGCGCGCCATCAGCACGTCGAACCCCGCAATGCGTGCCGTGCCTTCGCTTGGCGCAAGGTAGCCGGTGAGCATCTTCATCGTGGTCGATTTCCCCGCGCCGTTCGGCCCGAGGAACGCCACCACTTGCCCGCGCGGAATCGAGAAGCTGACCTCGCGCGTGGCGGCAAAGTCGCCGTAATACTTGCTGAGGCCGATGGCCTCGATCATTGCCTCGCTCATATTTTCAATTGCGGCCGTGTGCAATGCGCCCCCGTACAGCGCACGGCTTACTCCAATTATAACGGCCACTCGCTCGTAACCGGCCAACCGCCTGCCACTTGTTATATAGTCGGCGCCATGATCCCGCGCGTGTTGACGGCTGTCCTTCTGCTTTTCACATCCGTTGCGTTCGCGGAAGATTGGCCCCAGCTGCGCGGCGCCAACCGCACCGGCATCTCACAAGAGAAAGGTCTGCTCCCCGAGTGGCCCAAGGAAGGCCCGAAGCAGTTGTGGCACGTCACCGGAATCGGAGACGGCTACGGCGCGCCCGCCGTCGCCCGCCATCGCGTCTACGTCATCGGCAATCGCGGCATGGAAGAGGAGTTCGTCATGGCCCTCTCCACCACCAATGGCAAGCCGGCGTGGACCACCAAACTCGGCGCCGTCGGCAATCCCAATCAGCAGCCGCCCTACCCCATGGCCCGTTCCACGCCCACCATTGACGGCGAACACCTCTACGCCTTCAGCTCCGACGGCGACCTCGCCTGCCTCGCCCTCGCCACCGGCAAAGCCATCTGGCAGAAGAACGTGCGCAAAGAGTTCGGCGGCACGCCTGGCACCTGGGCCTATTCGGAGTCGCCGCTCATCGATGGCGACACGATCGTGGTGACCCCCGGCGGCGCCGAAGCCACGCTGCTCGCGCTCAATAAGCGCACTGGCAATCTCATTTGGAAGTCCGCCGTCCCCGGTGGCGACAAAGCCGCCTACTCATCGGTGATCGCGCACGAATCCGCCGGCCGCAAACAGTACATCCAGTTCCTCGACAAAG
>CAYUZM010000183.1:0-6362 GCA_964449665.1 uncultured Solibacteraceae bacterium | reverse complement strand
GTTGATGCCAAGACCGGCGCGTTCCTCTGGCGCTACACGCAAACCAGCGGCGGCCCCGCCAACATCGCCACGCCCATCGCCCGCGGCAACTACATCTACAGCACCAATGCCCGGCGCTTCGGCGGAGGCCTCGTCCAACTCACCGCCATGAACGGCGCCGTCAATCTCGAACAGGTTTACTTCGAACGCGACCTTCCGAATTCTCTCGGCGGCCAAGTGCTGCTCGGCGATTTTCTCTACGGCACCAATCCCGAAGGCCCCGTCGCCGCCGAGTTCGCCACGGGCAAGATCCGTTGGAAGTCGGCCGACGGCGGTCCCGGGGCGATCCTTTACGCCGACGGCCGCCTCTACTGGCACCTCGAATCGGGCGAAGTGTTGCTCGCCGAAGCTACGCCGGAAGCCTTCCGCGAGAAGGGCCGCTTTACGCCCGCCGATCCCCCCAAGCGCCGCGACTCACGCGAACGGGCATGGTCCCACCCCGTCCTCGCCAACGGCCGCCTCTACATCCGCGACCTCGATCACCTCTGGTGCTACGACGTGCGCCGCAGGTAGCGGCCCCGACTCAGCCGGGAGGTTCCTCATGCCACTCCTTTCCACAAGGGTTCTCCTGTTACCGCTGCTATTCGCCCCGCTACTGCTTCCCGGCCAACTCGAATGGAACATCGTAGGCCGCCGTCCCATACCCATCGCCGACGATGCATTCACCGTGGCCCGTAACATGGCTAACGGAGACGTCCTACTCTTCTCCTCCCGTTCGGCAAAAGTGCAGCGTATTTCACCCCTATTAGGAGGCGTACATACCTTTGCCGCCACCAACATTTCCGAACTTGAGGGAATGAAAGTCAATTGGCTGGACGACATCGCTTCAACACCCGATGGCTCCACGTTGCTTCCGGTGATCTGGCGGGCTGCCCCGCGCAATACAAGCTTCGGCTTGGCTGTATTTGACCGCAATGGCGCTCATCGCCGGATGATCCGCCTTCAACCCCCCGCCGAAATTCGCCATTTCACAACAACCCCATCAGGAGGGTTCGTTGTGCTCGGACTCGACCCGGCTTTCTTTCGCCGCCAAACCAGCCAGTGTCTCCTCCTGCACGAGTACGCAGTAGACGGATCGCGTATCCGATCGTTCTCCCCATGCCCTGAGGGGCTCGAACTTCTGCGCCCGGGGCAACCGCAACCCGGGCCCGGCTACCAGTGGCTGAAGGACGAAGTGGATCGCGGCAAGGTCTGGGTGGAATCGGATCGCCTCTACCACCTCTTGCCGCGCTCCCGCTCCATTCGCGTCTTCGATCTCACGGGCAAAATGACACGGCAAATCGCCATGGAAACGCCCGCCTTCCCGGCGACACTCCGCGATACTCCATCGGATGCGCGCTCGGATGTCGCGGACGCGTTCATGGCCGGTCCCGGCCAGATCGTGGCCCTCTGGAGCCGCATCGCCGAAGGTGGCGGGCGTGCCGCTCGCTCTCGCTATCTGGCTATCCATAACCTCGCTGGAAAGGCAATCACTCCAGCCGCGCTGCCCAGCCGCGAACAGATGCCAATCGGGTCCGCCGCGTCCGGATCGCTCCTCATCATCGAGCGCTTGAACGGCACCTATCAATTGCTGACGGCGAACCCGCGAATCCAATAGCGCCTTCCTCCTCCCCCACGGCGCTACCATATCTACATGACCTCCACGGCGCTCGAAACCCGTGTCTCCACATGCGCGCTGGATTGTCCGGACGCCTGTTCCCTTCTGGTCACCATCGAAAACGGCCGCGCCACGAAGCTGCGCGGAAACCCCGATCATCCCGTCACCCGCGGCTTCCTCTGCGGCAAAGTGGCGCAGTATCTCGAACGCCAGTACAATCCCGATCGCCTGCGCTATCCGATGCGCCGCGTGGGCGCCAAAGGCGAAGGCAAGTTCGAACGCATCTCCTGGGACGCCGCGCTCGACGAGATCGCCGAACGCCTCTCCGCCATCGCGCGCGAATTCGGCCCGGAAGCCGTGCTCCCTTACAGCTACGGCGGCTCGATGGGCCTGCTGCAAGGCAACGGCATGGACCGCCGCTTCTTCCACCGTTTCGGAGCCTCGCGCCTGGACCGCACCATCTGCTCCAGCGCCGGAACCAGCGGCCTCACACAAACTCTCGGCTACCGCTACGGCACCGAGCCCGAGCAGTTCGCCCAATCGAAGCTCATCCTCGCCTGGGGCGCCAACATCCTCGGCACCAACGTGCACCTGTGGCCGTTCATCGTCGAGGCGCGCCGCAAGGGAGCGCGCTTTTACACGATCGATCCCGTGAAGCAGCGCACGGGCCGCATGGCCGACAAGCATTTCTTCGTGAACCCCGGCTCCGACCTTGCGCTCGCGCTCGGCATGGCGCACGTGATCATCGGCGAAAATCTGCACGACGCCGATTATGTGGCGCGCTACACCGATAACTTCGACCGCTTGAAGGCCACCGCCGCGAAGTACACGCCCGAGCGCGCCGAAGCGCTCACCGGCATCCCGCGCGAAGACATCGTCGCCCTCGCCCGTGAATACGCCACCACGCGCCCCGCCGTCATCCGCCTCAACTACGGCACCTCGCGCAGCGAACGCGGCGGCATGGCCTTCAGCGCCGTCGCCATGCTGCCCGCTCTCACCGGCTCATGGAAGGAGGTGGGTGGCGGCCTGCAAGCCAGCGTCTCGCAGGCGCACCGCTTCGACCGCGCCTCCATCGAGCGCACGGACCTCCAGATGAAATCGCCCCTCGGCCGCGAAGCCCGCCTCGTCAACATGTCCACGCTCGGCCAGGCGCTCACCGAACTGAACGATCCGCCGGTGAAAGCGATCTTCGTCTACTGCTCCAACCCCGCCGCCATCGCGCCCAATCAAAGCGCCGTGCGCCGCGGCTTCCAGCGCAACGACCTCTTCACCGTCGTCCACGAACAGTTCCAAACCGACACCGCCGACTTCGCCGACATCCTGCTGCCCGCCACGACGTTTCTGGAGCACACCGACCTCTACGGCGCCTACGGCCACCTCTACACGCAGATGGCCCGCCCCGCGCTCGAACCCGAAGGCGAGGCCCGCTCCAACGTGCAACTCTTCCGTGCGCTCGCCCATCGTCTGGGCTTTGAAGACCAGGCCTTCCGCGACACCGAAGACGACATGATCCGCACCGCGCTCGCCAGCGGCCACGACTATCTGAAGGGCATCACGCTCGAAACGCTTGAAGAGAAGCACAGCATCCGCCTCAACGTCACCCCCAACGGCGTACCTTTCCTGCCCTTCGCCGAAGGCAACTTCGGCACGCCTACCGGCAAGTGCGACCTCGCGCCCCTTGGCATGGACTACGAGCCGCCCACCGAATCGCGCCACGGCGACGCCGCGCTCGGCCGCAAGTTTCCGCTCGAACTTGTCTCGCCCAAGAACGACGACAGCATGAACTCCACCTTCGGCTACCGCAAGTCGGTGGACGCCCAAACCGCCCTTCTGTGGATGCACTCCGAAGACGCCCGCGCCCGCGGCATCGCCGACGGCGACCAGGTCCGCGTCTTCAACGAACGGGGTTCCATGCGCCTTACCGCCAGCGTCAACGGCCACGTCCGCCAGGGCGCCGTCTCGGCCCCTTCCGTGCGCCAGCCGCGCATGTCGCCCGACGGCCAAACCACCAACTTCCTCACCTCGGAACGCCTCACCGACATCGGCGCCGGCGCTACCTTCTATAGTTGTCTGGTACAAGTAGAGAGATGCGGAGACTAACCCTGCTGTTCGCCGCGGCCCTCGTGCTGGCCGCTTCGTCGTGCAATCGCCAGCCGGCGAAGGTGGAGACGATTGAGATCGAACAGCCGGGGCTCTCCTCTGTGGTGAGCGCGGGCGACCCCGCCCATGCCGTTCAGTTCGTCCAGGGCTTCTACGACATCGAACAGGGTTCCTGGCGCTGGACGAAAGGCAAGTTCTCCGTCACACTGCAAGCCGCCGGCGGCGCGGCCCAAAAGGGCGCAACACTCGAACTCAAGTTCGTGCTGCCCGGCGCGGTGTTCACCAAGACCGGACCCATTGCCATGTCCGCCTCGCTTGACGGCAACGCCCTGCCGCCCGAAAAATTCGACAAGGAAGGCCCGCAGATCTTCCGCCGCGACATCCCCGCCGCCCTTTTTCGCGGTCCCTCGGTGAATATCGAATTCTCTCTCGACAAGTTCCTCGCCGCCGGCACGGTCGAAGAGCGTGAACTCGGCATCATCGTTCAAACCGCCGCCCTCATGGCAAAGTGAGCCGCGCCCATTGAGCGCCGCCGCCCGCATGCATCGCTCCCGCTTCCTGCTTCTCTGGCTCGCCGCCTCGGCCTTCTGCCTCTGGCTCTACTGGCCCGGACTCAAAGCCTGGTTCCAGCAGGACGACTTCGCCTGGCTCGGCCTCGGCAAAAACGTCCACACCGTGCCTGAATTGTGGAACGCCCTCTTCGCCCCCAAAGCCCAGGGCACCATCCGCCCCTGGAGCGAGCGCGCTTTCTTCATGGGCTTCTTCGCGCTGTTCGGGCTCGACGCGCTGCCCTACCGCATCCTTGTCTTCGCCACCCAACTGTTCAATCTTGCCCTCGTCATCGCCATCACCCAACGCCTCACCGCATCCTGGCTTGCCGCGGCCCTTGCGCCCCTCTTCTGGGTCGCCAACTCCTCCCTCGGCCTGCCCATGAGCTGGACGTCGGCCTACAACCAGATCCTCTGCGCCACTTTCCTCCTGGGCGCTTTCTATTGCCTCCTCCGCTGGATCGAGTCCGATTCGCCCCGCTGGTACGCCGCGCAGTGCGCCGTGTTTCTGCTCGGCTTCGGCGCGCTGGAGTTAAACGTTGTGTACCCCGCCATCGCCGCGGCCTACACCTTGCTCGCCTCTCGCCGGCACTTTACCCGCGTGATTCCGCTCTTTGCCCTCTCGGCCGCCTACGCATTGCTACACCGTTCGATTGCACCCAGTGCGCGCGAAGGCCCCTACGCCATGCACTTCGATTCCTCGATTCTTTCCACACTTCTTACCTATTGGACCGACGCCTTCGGCGGCACCCGCCTCGCCGCCCTCGAAATCCCCCCATGGCTCAGCGCGCTGGGACTCGCCGCGCCGTGGGTGCTGTCACTCGCCCTGGTGGCCTTTCTCGCACTACGTTTGTGTGACCGCCAGTGGTCAGTTCTATGGCCCCTCGCCTGGTTCCTCGCCGTCATCGGCCCCGTGCTTCCGCTCCGCGACCACGTCTCCGGCTACTACAACGCCATTCCCACGCTCGGCCTCGCCATCCTCGGTGCGTGGGCCTGCGCCGCCGCCTGGAACGCCAACCTGCCCGGTAAATTCGCAGCCCTCACCGCCGCCGCTGTATACCTTTCCACCTCCGCCCCCGTCGCCCGCGCGACGGTTTCCTATAACTTCGAACGTTCCCGCGCCGTCCGCGACCTCGTTCTCGGCGTTGCCCGCGTTCGCGAACTCCACCCCGGCAAGGTCATCCTATTAAACGGCGTCGGAACCGACCGTTTCTGGGCCGGCATGAACGACAAGCCCTTCCGCCTTCTCCCCGTCGACGACGTCTGGCTCACCCCCGGCTCGGAAGATTCCATCCAAGCCTTCCCCGATCTCGGCGACGTCGGTTCGTTCGTCTACCCCCCTGCCGCCACCCTGCGCGCGCTGCGCCAGAACCAGGCGGTGGTTTACGAAGCGAGCGGCCCGCGTCTCAGGAACATCACCCAAACCTATCAAAACATGGCGCAACTGCGTCTCAAGGCCACGCTCCCGGGTCGGATCGACGCAGGCAACCCCGCCTTTGCCGACCAGCTTGGACCGGGCTGGTATGAGGCCGAAGGCGGTTACCGCGGGATGGCCAAGCGAGCCGTGGTCCGCCTCGGCCCCCCCGTCCGGCCGGGAGCGCAGCTGCAAATTCAAGGATTTTGTCCCGCCTCGCAACTTTTATCCGGTCCGCTGCATCTGAACGTATTCATTGACAACCACCCCAACCCGGCGGTGGTGGTCAATCGCGCGGATGAGGAGTTCCGATTCCTGATTCCGGTGCCTGACACATTGAAAAATAAAGACTTTGTGGAGATTGTCCTGGAAGTCGACCGGACTGTAACCCCTCCTGGCGACGGACGCTCCCTCGGGCTCGCCTTCGGCTCATTTTCTATCCGGGAGCCCTGAACGATCGCTTTTTGATCCGATTTGCTTCTGCGTGTCGCTTGTACTGTATGGCGATACCCCATTTGGGGCTAGCCCGCAGGCGGTCACAGAGAATAGATTATTTTTCGAGAGGGAATTTGATCTCCACAAACTGGATGTTAAGTTACGGAAGCTGGAAACCTTAACGATTTTTTTTCGTCCTTATTTCTTGCGACATAATGGTCGCTCTGGA
>CAYUZM010000182.1:0-8728 GCA_964449665.1 uncultured Solibacteraceae bacterium | reverse complement strand
TCCATAAAATGCTGTTCTGAGGCTTGAGTATCCAATGATTCTCATCGGGGAAAACCAGCAGTTTGCTCGGAATTTTCCTCCGTTGTAAGACGCTCCAATTCTCCAACGTCTGATTCAACGGCACCCGGAAGTCGTTCTCGCCCACCGTCAGTAACATCGGCGTTTGAAACTTAGCCGCAAACCGGATCGGATTCTGCTCCCGCCACACCGGCCCCTGCTCCCACACCGGACCGCCATTATTCACCTCCCTATGGTAAATTCCATCGCTGGTCCCCCACTGCGATTCCAGGTTAATCAGCCCGGCATGCGAATAGAGACACTTGAACCGCGTGTTCGTCGCCTGCAGCCAGTTCGCCATGTGACCGCCATAGCTCGCCCCGCCCGCCGCAAGCCTTGCCCCATCCAGGAACGGAAACTGCCGCAGCGCTTCGTCCACGGCCTGCTCCACTTCGGCTCCCGGCGTCGCCAACGGGTCGTTCTGAATCATCTGCGCAAACTCCTCACCAAACCCGGTCGACCCCGTGTAATTCGTCATCAGAATCGCGTAACCGGGCGCGGCCATCAGGTTGTAGTTCCAGCGCTGATGGAACTCATCGCGCGTCATCGTGTGCGGCCCGCCGTGAATGAACACCACCAGCGGATACTTCCGCGCCGGATCGAACTGCGGCGGCAACACCAGCAGGTTGTGAATCCTCCGCCCCTTCTTCGATTGGAACCAGAACTCGCGCGGCGGCTGCCACTCAATTCCGGCCGCCACCGCGTCGTTGAAATGCGTCAACGCGCGCCGCACCCCGCCGTCCACGCGCACAATCTCCAACGGTTCATGCGAGCTGTTGTAGTTGGCCAACACCACCGCGCGCTCCGGCGTACCCGCCACCGCCACGCCCGTATACACACCCGATGTCACCGGCATCAGCAACTTCGCCGGCCCGCCCGCCGCCGGCACCGTGAAGATCTTCTCGTGCCCCGCCTCCTCGGCGGTCAGGTAAACCGTCGCCCCATCTGCGGAAAACGTATACGCGTTCACGCTGCGGTCGAACCCTTCGGCCACCGTTCGAAACTGCGCCCCACCCGCGCCGGCGGGCCAGTCCGCGCTCACCAGCTTCGACAGGTGATACACCTTTCCGTCGTTCTCCACCTCGCGCACCGCATAGATCCTCCGGCCATCGGCGGAAAACTGCGGATCGCTAAAGCTGAAATCTCCGCCGCCCACCAGCCTCGGCTCGCCTCCGGACAGCGGCAGGTGCCAGAGATGCGTCAGCGTGGCCGCATACGCAGCCGTATTGCGGTTCTGCGTCGCCGTGAACACTACGCCTGCGCCGTCGGGCGTCCACACGCCGGTGACGTCGGAACCCGTAGCGCCCGATGCTCCATCGAATCCCGGCGCGGCCACGAAGGCAGTGCCCACAAACAGGTCCCGCACCGCCCGTGTCGCCAGGTCCAGCGTCATCAGGTGCGGTTCGCGGTCGTCCAGCCAGTGGTCCCAATAGCGAATCGGGAAGCTCTCGTAAACTTTCGCGCTATACCTCCGCGCTTTCCTCTCCGCCGCCGCTTTCTTATTGGCCTCTTCGCCCGCCGCGCCCCGGTACACACGGCTCGAAAACACCAACATCTTCCCATCGGGCGCCCACGCCGCGTTTCCCGCACCCGTGCTGAGCGACGTAATTCGCTCCGACTCACCCCCCGACGCAACGTTGAGCAGGTAAAGTTGCGCCTCGTCGTCGCCCTCGCGCTTGGCCGAAAACACAACCCGCGCCGAATCGGGCGACCAGCTCGGACCGCTCTCCGCCCCGCGCGTGAACGTGATCTGCCTTGGCGCCGCCGAGCCATCCACGGGCATCAACCACAAATCCGAACTCGTGTCCTTGGGATCATACGCCGGCTGCCCCACCGTGAACACCACCCACTTCCCATCCGGGCTTGCCACCGGCGGCCCGACCTTCTTCATCTTCCACATCTGCTCGTGCGTGATGGGAGCTTTCGCTTCAAGCGTGGCCGCCGCCGCCACAATCACCCCGGCGACGAGCGTGGATCGCAAATACCGCATATGCCAGTAGTCTACGGCTACCGGCCCTCCACCGTAAAGGTAAGCACCACGTTTCCGGGGAGCCCACCCAACATTCCGTACCCAGACGGCGCCACCACCATCCCCTGCGCCACCATCGCCGAGTAGACGTTCACAGCCCCGCCACCCGGCTGGCTCAACGTATCGAACGACCACAACAGCGCGCCATCCCCGGCCGCGTGCGCCCGCAGTTTCCCATCCATCGTCCCCGTGAACACCACGCCCGGAATCAGCGCCGGCGCGGCCTGCTGTGCCGCGTTGCACGGCTTGCGCCCCCCGCATTCGGCCGCCGCACCATCCACGCGCCACAACTTCCCGCCATCGCGCAGCCGCAGCGCCACCAGCCCGCCCGGCCGTTTGGTCAATTGGTCGGAAACCGGAACATACACCGCGCGCTCATCAGCCGCCATGCCCCACATCACGCCGCCCAGCGCGCTGCCTTCGGCCACCCGCGTCTGCCACACGATCTTGCCCTCCGCTCCGGCGTCGAGCGCATGCACCATTCCCGACTTCTGCCCCACGATCAACAACCGCCGCCCGTCTGGCAACACGCGCAGAATCGGCGAGCCTCCAATATCGGCGTCCGGCCCGGCCTTCTGCGGACAGTTCTGCCCGCCGCCCATCACACAGGCAAAGTTCCACCCATCGTCCGCCGTCAGCTGCTTCGACCACACCATCCGCCCCGTGTCCATCTCCATCGCCAACACAGCGTCGGTCGTAGGCGCAGCGGCATCGCCATAGCTGTTGCCCGTGCCCACATACAGAAGCCTCTTCTCCACATCCAGCGTGGGCGTGCTCCACACCGCCGCCCCGGACGGGCCCCGCAACTGGACTCCGCCCCCGTTCCGGCGCACCGGCTTCGGCGCCTCGGCGATCGTGTACGTCTTCCAATCCACCTTCCCCGATTCGTTGTCGATCGCCACCACAGACCCACGGAACGTGCAGCACTCATAGCTCGGCTTCCCGCCCTCGGCCTCCTCCAAGCTCGACACCGGCACATACAACCGCCCGCCCTCGAGCGCCGGCGCCGCCGTGATGCGCGCCGAGCGATGCTCGTCCACCTTCGTCTTCCACACCAGCGCCCCCGTAGCGGCATCCACGGCATACACCTGCGCCTTCAAATCGCCAAAAAATACCGCGTACCGCGCATGTCGGTTCGCCCCCACGCTAATCGCCGTCCGCACCATCGCATCGGCGCGAAACGACCAGTAAACACACCCCGTCGCCGCATCCAGCGCATAGACCGTCCCATCGGTGCTGCCCAAATAGAGCCGCCCGCCCACCAGCGCCGGCTGGCTCACCACCGCGTTCACCCCCGGAAACCGGAACGCCCATTTCAAACGCAACCGGGGCACATCGTCCGCCCGCAATCCCGCCATCGCGCCCGGTTGAAAACGCGAGTTCGCCGCATCCACGCCCCAACCGTTCCAAAAGCTCGAATCCGTGCGCGGCTCCACACCGGGCGCGCACTTCTGCTTCCACCCCGGCGTCTCGTCCGCCGTTCCCGCCCCCAGCCACGACGCCACCGCCCCGCGTTCCGCAGGTGTCAGCGCGGCGCTCATCTCACGCATGCTCCCCTCGTCCATCGTCTTGCGCACCGCCACCGCCGACATGCCGCGCAGGCTCTCCACCAACGGAGCACGCACCCCCGCCGTGGCCGCGGCAGAATCCCACCCCACGAAGCCTTCACCGCCACGCCCGCCCGCGCCCCCGCAACCAACCGGCGCGCCAAGGAAGCGCCCCGCCGCACCGAGCGCCGCCGCAGGGAGCCCCACCCGCAAACAACGCGCCCCGCCCGCTTCCACAAACGCCGCCCGCACCGCTCGCCATCCACCCGTCGCCGCACCCCAAGCCGCTTTCATCCACTCCATCGCGCCAGTATAGTGGAGTATGCGCCGACGCGAACTCCTCGCCGCCCTTGCCGCACCCGCCGCTCTCCCCACTGACGGGCTCTTCCAGAAGGACCCCGAACGCTACTGGCTCCAACTCCGTAAAGACCAGTTCCTGCTCCCCGACTCGCGCGCCTTTATGAACAACGGCACCCTCGGCATCACCCCCCGCCCCGTGCTCAAGGTGATGGAAGACTTCCTGGAGAACGCCGCCGCGCTCACCATCCCCGAAGGCGAGTACCCGCGCTGGGGCTACGAAACCCTCGACGAACACCGCACCGAAGCCGCCGCCTACCTCGGCTGCCGCAAAGAGGACCTGGCCTTTATGCACAACGCCACCGAGGCCCTTTCCACCATCGCCGCCGGAATCGACCTCAAACCAGGCGACGAGGTCCTCACCACAGACCAGGAACACCCCTCCGGCCGCTCCGGATGGCTCCTCAAACAGGCGCGCTACGGCACCGGCTACCGCGAAGTGAAGATCCCGCTCCCGCCGCCTCCGCCCGAGGAACTCGCCGAGCTCATGATCTCCGCCATCGGCCCCCGCACCAAGGTGCTCTTCTTCTCCGGCATCCTCTCTGCATCCGGCATCGTCATGCCCATGCGCAAAATCTGCGACGCCGCCCGCGCCAAAGGCATCATCACCGTCATCGACGGCGCCCACGTCAACGGGCAAATCCCCATCCGCATCGACGAAATGGGCTGCGACTACTACGCCGGCAGCCCGCACAAGTGGATGTTCGCCCCCGCCGGCTGCGGCATCCTCTGGGGCCGCGAGGCGATGCTCTCCCAACTCTGGCCCTCCATCGTCACCGGCGGCTGGGACATCAAAACCGATCCCGCCGCCCGCTTCATGCGCCTCGGCACCAACAACCGCGCCACCATCGAAGGCATGCGCGCCGGCATCCAGTTCGGCAATCAAATCGGCTGGCCCAAGATCTACGCGCGCATGCACTCACTCGCCCAAACCGCCCGCAAACGCGCCGCCGCCCTGCCGTTCGTGAAATTGAACACGCCAGACAACGACGCCCAGTACGGCTGCCTCGTCTCCATCGACATCGACAAGAAAATCGCCGACCCCTTCATCGCCGAATGCGCCCGCAAAAAAATCTGGATCGCCCGAGGCACCCGCATCCGCATCTCCACCCACGTCCACACCCGGCCACAGGACATCGAGGCTTTCTTCAGCACGCTCGAAGAAGCGGCTAAAAAGGTGGGAGTGTAGACCGCGCTCTTCGCGATCCGATACGTCCTGAGTCTTCTACTGCTGACACTGTATGGTTGTGGAGGAATTCTCACATGGCAGACGGTTTATTCGTCGGCACCAAGCGACCATCACGCCGAGTTGCGCGTTCAGAAAACGAACTGCTTCGGCGATTGCGAAGTTCAGATTGTCGTAGCGCGCGGCTGGCGCGAACAACAGATCGCCCACCGATTTGATTGCGCCGTCCAGTTCGCCCACGCTTCATGGTCGGAAAGCGTCGTTGCCGTGTTTGTTGATGGGTCTTTCTGCGGGCAGATCAAAGTTGCGTACGACACTGCGACGCAGCGCACCGTGGACTTTGAATCAGCGCAATCGTGGCTGAAGACGGCGATAATTCATGCATACAGGGTCACCGCGGACGAGCTCCAAGCGAACAAGGGAGACGTTTTCCTATGGGCGACAGACCCTGCTGATCGACGACACCGCGCGGCACGGGAGTTTCGAGCGCGATAACCTACACTGCCCACGCATGCTGTTCCGCCGTGAACAGCTCCAACGCCCCCTCCGTCGGAATCGCGTCCAACGGCAACGCCCCGCGCCACAACGAAAACTGCATCTTCGGCAAATCCGTCGCCGACCGCCTCACCAGCGCCAGCGGAATCTGGATCTCCGCCACCTTCGCACACGCAAACTGCACCGGTGCCGGAGCCTCCGTGCCAATCGTCAAATCACACTCGAAACTTTCAAACTTCAGATGAATCCGCAACCCCGGCTCAAGCTCGGTGAAGTCCAGCCGTAAATACAGGTTCTCCAAGTCCGACCCGTACAACATCTGAACCAGCGGCGATTCCGCCCCATGCATCGCGCTCTGCCTTCGGTCCGGCTTGTAAGTCCCCGCCCCCATCCATTCGAAATACGAGCTGTTCACGCCATCGATCCGCGGCGACAGAAACGAACTCGGCGGCTGATGATCCGCGCTCGAAACCGTCACCAGAATCGGACGCGACAACTCGTCCGGCGGCGCCTTACCCAGCGCATGATACACGTTGGCCAAATGCGACCGGTACAAACGGTCGAACTCCGGCGCGTTGTCCGAGAAATGCTCGGGCCCATACCACCAACACCAGTCCGAACCCTCGGCAATCAGCAACTCCTCGAAGGCAAGCTTGCGCTTGTCCTCGGGCAATCTCTTCCCCTCGTCGGACGAGATCACCTGCTCATAGGTCTGGCGCGCCGCCAGCAACATCTCCCAGGCGCGGTTGTCCTCCTGCGCGCCAATCCACACATCGAAATTCGCGTTGATCCACGACCCCGGAAAAATGCGCGCCAGTGGCCTCGGCGCAATCGCGGCATGCGCCTCCGACACCGTCACCGCCGCCATGTCCGGCGACTCCGCAATCCGCCGGTACAGCTCGCGCAAAAACGGCCGCCCGTTCAGATCGAAATGCTCCCACGCATTCTCGCCATCCAGAATCACCGGCACCATCGGCGATTCGCCGCGATGCAGAAACGGCGCGCAGTTCTCGCGAATGCGGTCCATGAAGTGCCCGGCGGCTTCCGTCGGACCCATGCGCGAATACACAAAGCCAACCAGGTCCGAAAGATAGTGGTCACGGAAAATCATCCGCATGTTCCGGCCCTCTTGCGACCAGTTGTACGTGCGGCAAGTCTCATCGGTGCCCGCCGTATGCCCCAGCGTCCGCGACAGCACGCCGTTGTCGGTGGCCGCCCATTGGAAGCCCTCTTGCGCCGCAAGCGCCAGCGCCGCATCGGAAACCGAACCCTCCGACGGCCACAGCCCCACCGGTGCCACGCCAAACTCCCGCGCCATATACTCGCGCGCCGTGCGCAGTTGATGACGCGCGTCCTCGGGATACCGGAACGGCGTCGGCAGCGGCACGCCCGGATGCGACACCGCCGCAATCTGCGTATCGCACAATAGCGGCAGAATCGGATGGTAAAACGGAGTCGTCGAGATCTCGATCTGCCCCCGCGCCGCAAACTCGCGGTACGTCGGAATCACCATGCCGCAAATCTCGCGCTGCTTGCGCCCCATCAGCGCCTGGTCTTCCAGCGAATAGTCGGCGCCCCGGCGCACCAGCCGTTCCACTGCCGGATCCTTCGCCAGAAATTCCTCGTCGAACCACGCCAACTGCGACAGCACCTGCAAGTCACGCATCGCCTGCGGATGCAGCAACTGCCGCGCGCGCCCGAAGTCCTGCCCCGAACCCTGCCACGAATCGAACAGCTCGCCGTACCGCGGATACCGCCGGATCATCTTCGCCGGATGCGCCTGAAAGAAGTAGCGCAAAATGAACCGTTTTTCGTCCTCGGTCAACTCCTCGGCCGGTTTCAACGCCGCCCGCAAAAACGGATCGCCCGCCGTCCCCGCCGCATACTCCTGAATCTGCACCATCATCGAAGGCACCAGGTTGAATGTCTGGTGAACGTTCGGAAACTCCTCCAGAATCTTCACCATGCCGTAATAGTCCTTGAGCGCATGCAAACGCGTCCACGGCAGGTGATACTCGCCGCTGATCAGGTCCTTGTAGAAAGGCTGATGCATGTGCCAGACAAAGCAAATGTGAATCTTCGGCATCGGAGTTTGTTAGCGTAGCAGGTCGCCTTCGGGCGTCGCTATCGCCCTTTCTGCGACACCCCTTCGTATGCGTGGTGTAATGGCGGAATGAGAACTCTCGTGCTTTCGGCGGCCGCCCTCCTGGCGGTTGGGGCGGCCCCGGCTCAAGAGGTACGCTGCCCCGCTTCCATCCAACCCAAAACATCTGAACTGGCCCAACAGGTCCCCGGCTGGAAGCCCGTCCTCGAACCCGGCCACCACGAGGTCACCAACGTCACCGTCTACGAAGGCCCCATTGAAGAAAAGGCCTCCCTCGTCCCCGACGGCGACCGCAAGGTGGGCAAAAAGGTGCAGGAGTTCTGGACGCTCGACCCCAAGAACCCGCGCGGCTACTGGCTCCAATGCCACTACGCCTCCACCCCGCTCACCCTCGTGCGCGCTATCCCCAAGGGCGCCACTAGTTGCGTCGTCACCGCCGACCCCGGCCTCAAACTGGAAGGTATGGCCGTCGTCGAGTCGGCCATCTGTAAATAGCGGGCCGCTCCTTTCACCAGCCGCCCCGATTCAACACCGCTCGCCCCGCTTTCACCAGCCCCCCAACTCAAGGCCGCTCGCCGCCGCTTGCGCCGCCCGCCCCGCCCCCACAATCACACCCCACCCGCCCGCGTTCTTCCGTCGCCCCCCACATTTCCGGAACTCCCGCCCCGGTTCAACCGTAAGCCTTGTCGATACGCATGAACTGGATCCAAGACCTCCGCTTTGCCTTCCGGATGATCGCCAAGAATCCCTGGTTCTCGGCGGCCATTGTCGTCACGCTCGCCCTCGGCATGGGAATCAACACCATGGTCTTCAGCCTGGTGAACGCGGCACTCCTCAAACCGCTGCCCTTCCCCGGCGGCGACCGCCTCGTCATGGCCGGCGCGGCCAACCTGCCCGCCAACCGCGACTTCTTCCCAATGTCCTACGCCGACGTGCGCGCCATGCCCGCCCAA
>CAYUZM010000181.1:3993-8733 GCA_964449665.1 uncultured Solibacteraceae bacterium | reverse complement strand
GGTGCCGGTGAACGGCAAGATTGCGCTGAACGAGCGTCCCGGTTTCGGAGCGGAGATTGACGAGGCGAAGGTGGAGAAGAAGACGCAGTTGAAGTTCAGCTAGAATTTCCGGGACGTGCGAGTGAACGCTTTTCTTGGGCAAACGTGTTCGGCTCGATTTGAAAATTTTGGCGAAAATAGTCGTAGTCGTAGCGCCACCCCCACAGCGCGGTCCTCACATCGCGAAGTATTGGTCGCAGGTCACCGCTCTCCGGGTGGTCTTGTTTTGTGGACGCATACTTGGCTAAGGCTCTTCCCCAAATCTCTCCCTTCAATCTGCCCCGCATAGAAGCCGAGACCCGGCAATAAATTCGCTCAAAGGTCCTGCCGTTCCCTACTGTTGACCAATCTGCGCTCCGTACCGCCCCTCCGGAATATCCGTCGTCTTCATCGATCTTGGATGCTACCTCGACAAGCTCCTTGATTGTGAAATTTGAAAACTCAAAATCCGGTTCGTGCAGTGTGATGGTGCCGACGACGCAACTGGCGTTAATGTGAGTCCTGAGAACCTTCTTGGTTTCAGTCAAATCGCCATCCAACGACACCATACTGAAGCGCCGCAAGGCGACGTCTTCAAGGAACCAGTCCCTCCACTTCAATGCTGCGTTGTCTTTCCCCGATTCAATGCGCCCTCGGAGATTTGCGAGCTCAACCGCACACCTGGCAGTGTCTCCAATCAGTTCTTTGATTGCATAGAATTCGGTATCGCCCTCTACGTACCATCTGACGGCGCTGCCCGTGAAGAGCCCAAATTCATGCGCTACGTAGGGCTTTGCGCGAAGAGTATCATCCAATGGGCGCTCCGCGCCATAGTTCATTAGCCGTGCTCCGCCGAACCATTGCCCAGTTGCTGTATCCTCCTCTTCCCAACGTTGATCTGAATTGTCCTCGAATGCTCGCCTAATCACCTCCGCGACGTGACGAATCCACAAGGCGCATCCAATTGATCCGCGAAGTCGCTCTCGTTGCTCCCACGTGGCAACGCGCAATAACAGGTACAGGTTGCCATTGCAATCGGTTCTTTCCGCTTCAAGCCGCATTCCGAGATGCACCTCCTTCCAAACACTGCGATCAAGTGACTGGACGAGTGCTTCGACATTGGCACGATAATTCCTAAGGAGCGTCATGTGATGCTCCGGGTCGATTCCCATCTTCCGTGAACTGGTCAAACGCGGCCAATAAACGGGCTCAAGCGCCACGGCCAGGTCCACCACTTTGTTCGCAAACGTCGCCGCAGCACGAATCTGTGGGTCTTTCGGCAAGTGAGAAATGCAATGCTTAACGAGGCGGAGAGCGGCCTCGCGCTGCAGAAATGCTGTTGGGGCAACGTTGAGATCCAGCATCCGAAGGATCAGGTGGAGTACGTAAATACGAAATGGGTGAAATGTTGGCTTGCCGTCATAGTCATTGCCGTCCGCCGACAACCATCCTTGCCTATGAAACTCTCCTGGGGTGCCAGAGAGGATTCCCCATACAGGTACCTCTCGGTCCTTGGCGAAACGCAAGAACTCGGCTTCGCTGAGGAGTCGATTCTGCCGAATTATGTTGAGGTAGTCGGCCCATGCGTCCACAGGAGGGATCAAGTCGAACTGGGCCCTCAACGCCGATTCATCAATCACTTGCTTCCTCCAGCCGCTGCCCCATTGCGAGCAGCGTCTCCTCTTCATACGGCCTGCCCACAAGTTGGACGCCGGTATTGGTGACGAGCGCGGGCAGGCCGAGCAGATTCGCGAAGCTGAGCGGGCGTACCGCGTCGAGAGAGAAACGCGACCGGTCGCCATGGGGGAACGCCTCAATGGTAGCGGGCGCGCAGAGGAGCACCGGGTACTGCTCCATGGCGTCGAGGAAGTGCGCGCGCAGGCGGTCGCGTGCGGCGAGGTTCACGAGCAGCTCATGCGCCGTTGGTTCCGGTTGCACGCGCGCGGCGGCGAACCATTCGAGCGCGAACGGATGCAGCGAGTCTTCTTTGCCCTGCACAAGCGGCTTCACGGAGAGCCAGTTTACGCGCCAGAAGAAGAACTTCCACAGCTCATGGGCGCGGTGCAGCGCCCCTTGCACGAGCGCGGGAACCGGCTGTTGCGCGCTGAGCAGATGGGCGGCGCGCCGGAGGCGTTGGTGGATGCTCTCGTCCAGCGGCCACGCATCAAGGAGCGCAACGGGGGGAAATCCGGGCGGCGCCGGTTGGGGCGGGACGGGCGTGGAAAAGGGATCGCCGCTGTCGTAGCCGGCGACGGCGTCGAAGAGCAGTTTCAGGTCGTCCGTTGTGCGCGCCATCGGTCCCACAACGCCGAGCAGCCCGCCGGGATGGCTGATCTCCGGTGTGTGTCCCGTGGCGGGAACGCGGCCGGGCGTGGGTTTCAATCCCGCGATGCCACAGCAGTGCGCGGGCCAGCGAATGGAGCCGCCGCCGTCGCTACCGATGCCGCCGGCGCTGAAGCACGCCGCAATGGCCGCCGCTTCGCCGCCGGAAGAGCCGCCGGGTGGGCGCGCCAGGTCGCGCGGATTGTTGGTGCGCCCGGTTTCGTGGTTGGCGGTCTCATAGTTCATGAGGAACGGCGGCGTGTTCGTGCGTCCCAGAATGATGGCGCCGGCGTGGCGCAGGCGGCGGGCGACGGTGGAATCGTAGGCGAGGCTCGCCTTGATGGTGACCGGAATGCCGGAGAGCGGGCCGGGGCGCGGGGCGCGGGCGGCTTTGCGCGCCTGTTCGAGATACAACTCGGTGAACGCGTTGATGCTGGGATTGCCGCGCTCGATGGCGGCGATGTGCGAGTCCATCAATTCGGCGGGCGTCAGGCGGCCATCGCGCAAGGCGGCGGTCATGTGGCGCAACGTGAGGCGATGGGGCACTCGCTCAAGTTTATAATGACGAGAGTGCCTGCTTACAGCTTTGAAGATGCGCGCGCCGTGGTGATCGAGCGGGTGCGCGCGCTGCGTGCCGCGCCAAGAACGGAGATGGTTGGTCTTTTGGACGCCGCCGGGCGCGTGCTGATGGAAGAGGTTCGCGCCGACCGCGACCTGCCGCCGGTGGCGCGCTCGGTGCGGGACGGCTTTGCGGTGCAATCGGCCAGCCTGCCGGGCACGTTGCACGTAGTGGGTGAGGTGCGCGCGGGTGCTTCGTTCGCGGGCGAAGTGCGGCCGGGGGAAGCCGTGGAGATCATGACAGGCGCGCCGGTTCCGCGCGGCGCCGATCAGATTGTGATGGTCGAACATGTGGAACGCGACGGTGATCACATCACGACCAACAGGGCAGGGAAGCCGGGTGAGTTCATCAACGCGGCGGGCTCGGAGTGCAAGGCGGGAGACGTTGTGGTTGCGGCCGGCACGCGCATGGATTTCGTCCACATTGCGGCGCTGGCGATGGTGGGCGCCACGCAGGCGCGCGTGTTCCGCCGCCCGAAGGTCGCGATCCTCTCGACCGGGGACGAGGTGATCCCTGTCGAGCAGAAGCCCACGGACAGCCAGGTGCGGAATTCGAACGCGTGGTCTCTGGCCGCGCAGGTGAAGCGCGCCGGAGGTGATCCG
This sequence comes from uncultured Solibacteraceae bacterium, assembly GCA_964449665.1. Taxonomy (GTDB): domain Bacteria; phylum Acidobacteriota; class Terriglobia; order Bryobacterales; family Bryobacteraceae; genus JAFLBB01. The sequence goes on along the minus strand of CAYUZM010000181.1, from coordinate 5,172 downwards.
GTACTGCTGCCGGCCGTCGCCGACGATGAGGCCGCCACGCGCCGCGCGATCGAAGAGGGCTTGAAGCACGATCTGCTGCTGCTTTCCGGCGGCGTTTCGGCGGGCAAGTACGACTATGTCGAACCCGCCTTGGCCACGCTTGGCGCCGAGTTCTACTTCGACCGCGTGCTGATTCAACCGGGCCAGCCACTTGTGTTTGGCCGCGCCCGCGAACGCTTCTTCTTCGGGCTTCCGGGCAACCCGGCTTCCACGATGGCTACCTTCGAATTGTTTGGGCGCGCGGCGCTGGAACTGTTGGGCGGCGTGAACGAACCGGCGCTTCCTCTACTTTCAGCCCGCCTGACGCGCGACTTCCGGCACAAGCCCGGACTCACACGCTTCTTGCCGGCGCGGCTGGGCGAAGATGGACAGAGTGTGGAGCCGCTGCCGTGGGCCGGTTCGAGCGATGTAGCCGCTTTGGCCCGCGGCAACGCGTATCTGGTAGTGGACGCCGAACGGGAGGCCTATGCCGCCGGAGAATGGATCAAGGTGATTCCGCGATGAAGAACAAGCTCTCGCACTACGACGAGGCCGGGCGGGCGCGCATGGTGGACGTGTCGGCCAAGAACACGACGCATCGCACGGCCCGCGCGCACGCTTTCGTGAAGCTGAAGCCGCGCGTGTTGAAGGCGTTGCCCGCCAATCCGAAGGGCGATCCGTTGGAGGTTGCCCGCATTGCCGGAATCCTTGCCGCGAAGAAAACGGCCGAACTGATTCCGATGTGCCATCCGCTGCCGCTGTCGCACGTCGATGTCGAATTCAAAGTGGAGAAGTCCGGCATCCGCATCCATTCCACCGCGTCGATTGCCGCGCAGACGGGCGTGGAGATGGAAGCCTTGACGGCGGCCGCCGTGGCCGCGCTCACGATCTATGACATGACGAAAGCGCTCGACAAGGGCATCGAGATTCAGGACCTTTACCTGATCGAGAAAACGGGCGGCAAGAGCGGCGATTGGAGGCGCGAGTGAACGCCGCGGTGCTCACCATTAGCGACTCGTCCTATCGCGGGGAGCGAGAAGATGTGAGCGGGCCGCGTGTGAAGGCGCGGTTGGAAGCTGCCGGCTTTGAGGTGGCGCCCATCGAGGTTCTACCCGACGAAGCGGCTCTCATCGCGCTGCGGCTGCGTGAAATCGCCGATCT
>CAYUZM010000181.1:0-3983 GCA_964449665.1 uncultured Solibacteraceae bacterium | reverse complement strand
CTTTACAACGGGCGGAACAGGTGTGGCGCGGCGCGACATTACGCCTGAAGCCACGCGCGAGGTAATCGACAAAGAGATTCCGGGCTTCGGTGAGATGATGCGCGCCGAGGGCCTGAAAAAAACGCCGTTTGCGCCTCTTTCGCGGGCGACCGCGGGCACGCGCGGACGAGTGCTGATCGTGAACCTGCCCGGTTCGCCGAAAGGCGCGGTCGAATCATTGGATGCTATTTTGGAATTGGTTCCCCACGTGCATAAGCTTTTGTGCGGAGAAACCGGACACTGACCATGACCGTCTCACTCACCGTGCGTAGATCCCTGCTCTGTGTGCTTGTTCTCTGCGGCGTCATGCCCGCGCAAGAACCACCGGTTACATTTACCGGCGGCGTCAATATTGTGGTCGCACCGGTCACGGTTACCAACGACGGCCGGTTCGTGAATGGCCTCGAAGCGCGTAACTTCAAGCTTCTCGACAACGGCAAGGAACAGGACATCAAGCTCGACGTCACCTACGTGCCGATTTCGCTCGTGCTGGCCGTGCAATGCAGCTCCAACGCCCAGATCTTCCTGCCTACCATCAAAAAGATCGGCCCGCTGATTGAAGGACTCATCATCGGCAAGGAGGGCGAAGCCGCGCTGCTTGCCTTCGACCATCGCATGCGCACGATTCAGGAATTTACCAACGATGGCCGCCTGCTCACCAAGGGGCTCGAATCGCTCAATCCCGGTTCCAGTAGCCACGCCATGATCGACTCGGTATTCGCGGGGACGCGCATGTTGCGGAGCCGTCCCAAGGGCAACCGCCGTGTGATGCTGATTGTCACCGAAACAATCGACCGCGGCAGCGAGGGGCGAATGCGCGAGGCCCTGCTCGAAGCGCAACTGCACAACATCCAAATCTATACGGTGAATATCAACCGGTTGATCACCACGCTTACCGACAAGGGCCAGCCGCCGCGTTTCGACGCCTATGCGCCGGGCCAGCGCGCGCGCATCCCCGGACAGCCCATGACGCCGACGGTGAATCAGGCGGCGTTTGGTATCGGCGGCAACGCAGCCAACTTCACCCCTCTTCTGGTTGAGCTGTTCCGCCAGACCAAGGCGATCTTCTTCGACAATCCGGCCGAGGTGTTTACGAAGTATACCGGCGGGCGCGAGTACAGCTTTATCAACCAGGCGACGATGGAGCGCGTGATTGGCGAGATCGGCGAAGACCTGCACAGCCAGTACCTGCTGAGCTACAACCCGAGCAACAAGAGCGAGGGCGGCTGGCACGAAATCAAGGTGATTACCGTGCCCGCGCCATACGAAACGCGCACGCGGCCCGGCTACTGGATGGCCGCGCGCCCCGAAGGCCAGTAGGCTCGCTGCAAACGCAGAAAGGGCGCGGTAGGCATATCGCCCGCCGCGCCCTTTTCGCAAGTGGATTCGAAACTACTCGGTCGCCTGGAAGTCGGCCACAAACGCGCTGCGCTTGTCCGGGCTCGACCATTTGGTGCCGAGGCCCTCGCCCTTGAAATTGTGGGCGAGCGCGTAGGCCGGCATGAAGTGCCCGACCTTGGTCAGCGGCTGATACCAGACCTCTTCGTTGGAGCAAACATGATCGCCCTTGGCCATGCCGCGCGTGCGGATGTTGGCGAGCGTTCCGGCGGTCAGCGTCGCGTTGGCGGCGTGCACGTTATTGTTCTCCACCGTCAGTTCGATCGGCTGGAAGTCGACGCGCACGATGTCGTTCAACAGATCGCCGCCCATGCGCTGCGCGAAGGCGCGCAAGGCAAGGCGCTGTTCGGGTGACGCCTTCTCGTCGACGATCAGAACGCTCTTAACCGGATAGGTGGTGTTGCTGATATCGCCGAGCGTCGAGTTGGCTTTGATGACGCCCACGACGGTCAGCCCGTCGAGGGAGACGCCCTGCCAGGAACCTTTGTCGATTTTCCAGCCCATGACGGCGAGCTCACCCACCAGTCCAGACTCGGAGTTGGCAAAACATGCACCCGTGAATACGTCGGCCGTGCGGGCTTCGATATATGCCCCGTGCACGCCCGCAAAGCTCGTCCCAGTGGACAAAACAGTGGCTAGTCCCAGAATTGCTATGGCCTTCATTCCGTCGCTACCTCCTGCTAAGAGTCTATGGGAATCCGGGCCCATCGTGCAAGACCGAACCCGACGGGCCAAACCCGATGCGCGGGCAACACTAAAGCCCACGGCGCGCCGGGACGATAGAAGAAGTACATTCAAAGCCCAGTTGGTATCGCGGCGCAAACAATCGGAGCGCTCCTCTTGGGAGTCCTGTCTTGCCGCCTCGCACCGGCTGCGCGCATTGTCCCTAGCGCATGACTCCGGTGCGTGCATACGCATTCCATGCGGGAGCGCCCGGCGGGAACCGGAGGGGTTCCGCCGGGCGAAATTGTCTTTGCTGAACGGAATCCGGCTATCCGGACTGGGGGGATGCTGCGCGAAGCGGCTACAGAGGCTTGAAACAGCCGCGGGTTTCGTTGCACTCGTAGTCGTCAACGAGGCGGCCGTCGGGCCCCATGCAGTTCTGTGTCTTGTGGCACCAGAAGTTGCGGTCGCCCGAATGCGGCACCGTAGGGTCCCAGGCTGCCTCGATGTATAGGCCTTTCCACCGCAGCATGTCGCAGCGGTCGTCGTTGATCGTACTTGCGCCGGTGGTTTCCATGAGTCTGCTTCCATAATACGGAAACCCCGGCAGCCTTTGAAGGCCACCGGGGTTCATGTGTTCCGGAATGCGGTTGCGGGTTACGCTTTACCGGCCGCGGCCAGCAGTGCGCGCTTCACGGCGACCGCCGCAAGATGCACCTTGTAGCCGTTGTCGGAGAGCGGTTTCGCGCCCGCCACCGCCGCCTTGCCGGCAGCCGTGGCGGTCTCTTCGGTGATCGCCTTGCCCGCGAGCGATTTCGCGGCCTCGGCGGCCACCACTGGGGTCGGTCCGACGTGGCCCATCACGATTTGCGCCGTGGCGACATTGGCGCCTTTCATGGTGAGAACCACGCTGGCGGCGGCCAGCGGCCAGTCGAGACCTTCCTTGTTGCGCACTTCGTAGGTGGCGTTTTTGGCGCCCTTGGCGGCGGGAATCACGATCTCGGTCAGAATCTCGTTCGGTTTGAGATCGATTTCGCGATCCGATTCCGAGGCCGGCGACTTGAAGAAGTCGGCGGCGGCAACCTCGCGGTTGCCCGAGGCGCTGGCGATTTTCAACTTCGCGCCCAAGGCGATGAGCGCCGGGCCGAAGCTCGATGCGCTGACGAACTTCGCCGGACCGTTCGAGAAGATGGCGTGAAACTCGTTCTGGCCGTTTTCGACCAGGCTCTTGCCATTCTTCATCGCGAGCAGGCCAAAGCCATTGCGAAAATACCAGCAGCGCGGGCGCTGGCAGAGGTCGCCCCCTACCGTGCCCATGTTGCGGATCTGCGGCGACCCCATTCCGCGGGCAGCCGCCGCGAGCGAGGGATACTCGGTGCGCACGAGCGCGCTCTCCATCAGCTCGTCGACGGTGACGGCGGCGCCGATGCGCAGCCCGCCGCCGGATTTCGAGATGCCGGAAAGCTCCTTGATCCCTTTGATGTTCACCACGCGCTTGGGCGAGGCGAGGTTGTCCTTCATGGCGCTGATCAGGTCGGTTCCGCCCGCCAGCACGGCGGCGTCGGACCACGAATTGCCCAGCAGGCCAAGGGCGTCCTTCAGCGTTGCCGGTGAGGCATATTCAAAGGAATGCATTAGGCGAACCTCCGTGACGTGTTGTGCAGAGCGTTAAGGACGTTCTTGGGTGTCAGCGGCAACACCGGAACGCGCACGCCGATGGCGTTGGCCACGGCGTTGGCGATGGCGGCAATCGTGGGAACCGTTGCCGGCTCGCCCACGCCGATGACGCCGCGTTTGTCGTGGTCGGGCGTGACTTCCATCAGCACTTCGATTTCGCCGATGTCGCCCGCGCCGGCCAATTTGTAGAACTCCATGTCGGCGTT
>CAYUZM010000180.1:0-8760 GCA_964449665.1 uncultured Solibacteraceae bacterium | reverse complement strand
GGCAAGGGATTCCGTGGGCAATCAGGGGGGGCGAACGGGGCGAGCTTTGGTCGACGCGGCCGCGGGGGGATAAGGCCGTCGTGGCAATGGCCGACCGGATGTTAGCGCGGGCCGAGGGAATCGCCGGACGAACGCGCTCGCAACGGCCCAAGGTGCGCGTGGATCCAACTGTGGAGCTGTATCGCGACGCCACGGGGCAGGCCGGTACGGTGGCCGCCGCAACGCGCGGGCAAGTGGTTCGCATGCAGCCCGCCGAACTCTTGCAGGCCCGCGGCGCGCTGGAATCCACGCTGTTACACGAGTTCACTCACGTGGCGTTGGAGGCGCGCGCAAAGCCCGGCTTGCCATCGTGGTTCCTGGAGGGGTTGACACTCGCGCTCACCGGCACAGCCGGAACACGCACCTATGAAACAACCCAACGCCGCCTGGAAGAGTTGTTCGTGCGGTATGGCAAAAGCGTGGTGATGGGATGGCTGGACAAGGGACTCCCGGCGGGCGTGGGGCGGTAGAGATTACTCCTCTATTCCCAGCCGCGCCACAAGCGCCGCCATCGTCGTCCAACTGAATAGCGCAAGCACGTAGGCGAGCGCAAAACGAACCAGCGCGCTTGCGGTCTCCATCGTCATCGCCGTGAACGGCGGCACCCAGTTGATGAGCCACCAAGGCACGAGCAGCCCGGCGATGGCGAGCTGGATGCCGCCAAGCCAATACGCGGGTTTCTTGAGCACCCGTGCGGCGGAGTCGAGGCTCCCGGCCATCCGCGCGGCGATCGGGTGAAGCGCGAGTGCAATCACCAGGAACACGATGCGCAAGATCCAGGCGTAGACCGATTCAAGCGATGCCGGCCTGACGGGAGATTGCGAGGAGAAAGTGATGGCGCTGGCGGCCCATTTGGCGGCGTCGGGCGCATACATGGAGGCGAGATCCCACACGATCAGCAGCGCGACGGCGGCGAGCGAATAGAGGGTGAGCTTGACCAGGCGCGCGCGGGCGGCGGTGATGGCTTCGCCCAGCGTCATGGGGCGGAACGCGGCCAGTCCGGCGCCGTGAAGCAACGCCGAGGCCGCCAGCAGCACCATGCCGAGCAGGAGCAGGCCCACCAGCATGGCCACCGAACCGACGCCCATGCCGAGCCAATACCAGACGAGGACCATCAGTACAAGGTTGCCCGCGAACTGCAGGGCGAGCACGTCGCGGCGCGCGCGGGCATCGGCAAACGCGGCGGCAAGTTGCGAGAACATTATTGGACCTCCACGTTGGCTGTCGTGCTGGTGGCGAAGCGTTGCGGCTGGTACATCGGCTCGACGCGCACCGGCGAGACGCCGAACTTGCCGGCGTTGACGACCTTCATCAGGTGGAAGAACTCGTCCTGGCCGTCGAAATAAGTTTGAAAATAGACGGCGCGGTCGTCGCGGAATTCCCGGCGCGTGAAGCCGTAGCCCCACCAACTGGGGCGGTTGGCGACTTCGTATAAATTGTCGCGCTCAATGTTCTCCGTGCCCGAAGGGATCGGGTCTTCGATCATAAGGTAGCGCCAATTGCCGCCGGAGACGGTGACGCGCGAAGCGAGCACGTCGCCGTTTTGCACGGGCCCGGTGAGCGGTTGAAGCCTGTAAATGATCTTCCCACCCGATTGTTCCGGCACGAGCTTGAAGAGTTCGCGAACGGCGTTCAAGGCGACCGATCCGGCGCGTTGCAGGTTCGCGGCAGGCGCGTAGGCCTCCGCGCGCGCGGACCAATAAAGCCGGCCTTTGCCCGACTGCGTTACCGTAATGCGCTGCGCGCCGGCCGGCAACTCCGCTGCGTTGATGCGGAGCGACACGGGCGTGGGTGCTAACGCATCGGCCGCCGTGTAGCGTTTCTCGATGAGCGTCTTGCCCGCCGATTCCACCTTCACCGTAAAGTCCGGCTTCAGTTCGCCGGAAGCTTTCAGGTAGTCGAGCAGGCCGTAAATGACCATCGCCGTCTGCTTCGTCGAGGACCACCAGTAACCTTCGTTGCGGTGATTCACCAGATACAGCGCCGCCTTCGGAAGCAGCGGGCTCGCCGGAATGCGGCGCGCGATGAGCTTCATCGCGTAGGCGGTGGCTTCCGGCGAGGCGTCGATCTCGAAGTCCATCAGCGTGTCGCGGTCGGCTTTCCAGTAGGCTTCGGCGCCGCTGTCGGTGACGCGGGGTAACAGCGCCTGCGCAATGGCATCGGCGCGTGCGTCCTTTGTGGCGTCGAGAGCGAGGCCATAGAGGGCGAGGCCGTATGGAGAAAGCCTGGACTGATCGTTCGCCACTGAATTGACGAGCGCCGCATTGGGTTTGCCCGCCAGCGCCATGGCGTAGACAACGTAGGCGCGCAGGTCGGCGGCGAGATCGGTCTTCACATTCTTCGCAAGCCACTCGACGCCGTTCGCGAGACGCTCGTCCGGAATCGCGTGACCTGCGGCTTTTGCTTGGGCCAGACCGGCCACCACATAGGCGGTCATAAAGGTTGCGGAGTCATCGGTCTGCCACCAGCCCCAGCCGCCGTCTTCGTGCTGGAAGTCGGAGAGGCGCTCGATGCCCGCGCGGATCTTCTTGTCGAGTTCGGCCTTATCCACCCGCGAGGTCACGCCAAGCGTGCGCAGCGATACCGAGACCAGCACGTTCGGCAGAAAGCTGGACATCGTCTGTTCGGTGCAGCCATACGGAAACGCCGTCAGGTATTCGAGCGCGCCAAAGATGGCTCCGGCCACCGAGGGCGACACCGTCACGTCGAGATGCCGCGAATGCGCAATGGCGTCCGCGGGGAAGTTCAACACGGCCGTCGCGTTGCCGCCGTCGGAAAGCGAACCCGCCTTGGATTCGCTGAGCTTCACGCCGAGTGGAATAATCGGCAGCCGCGTCTCCATCGCGTCGGACTCTTCATCGGTGAGCGCCTTCACCGTGAACACCGCTTCCGCGCCGGGCCTGGGTTTCACGCGCACATTCAGCGTGGCCGTGCCGCGGCTGGCCACCGTGATGTCCTGCGTCGCCGGATCGAGCAGATCGACGCCCGTGGCTTCCAGCACCATGCGAACCTTCTTCTCCTTCGGAAGAAAGTTCTGCGCAATCGCGACGAGCGTGACCGTATCGCCGTCGCGCAGGAAGCGCGGAGCGGCAAGCCGCGTGATCAGGTTCTTTCGCACCACGGTCTTCAGCACCGCCGTACCGACCTTCGAGTCAGCCGTGATGCCACGCGCCGTGGCACGCCACAGCGTGAGCGCGTCGGGGAACTGCACGTTCACGCGCGCCTTGCCGGAAGCGTCGGTGCGCACTTCAGCCGACCAGAACATCGTGTCCGGAAACGCCTTGCGCACCTTGGGCTCGACAAAGCGTTCGGGCTTCAGCTGCGCGCGCGTGGCCCAGGGACGGATACGCGCAAGCTGCATGCGGCGCTTCCCTGCCTCGCCCGAGAAGTAATAGGAGAGCGACGATTCGAGATTCACGCGGTTGTAGTCGCGGCCATAGAAGAAGCTGAGCAACTCCTGTTGAGGCTCGCGGCGGATGGCGTAGATGGCTTCATCGACGATGCCGAGGCTGAACTCGCCCGCCACGCCACGGCCGCCGGAGTCGCGCGCGGTCAGCGTGTAGGCGCCCGGTTCGCCGGGCAGGAATTGCGGTTTCGAGGCTTCGAGCGTCACGTTGAGCGTGTGCTGCGCGGGCGGCACCTTAACAGTCTTACTGGCCGAGTAGAGGCGGCCTTTCACAATAGACGCCGCGCTGACGAAGAAGTTCGGCGCCATGTCGGCGGTGATCGGCACGTCGACCATCAGCGACCCATTGGCCATTTGCAGGTAGCGGCTCGAGGTGAGCGTCTTTCCCTCCGTGCTGACCCAAAGATGCGCGCCGTCTGGCACGCCGGCAATGAGAATCTTAGCCGTCTCGCCCGCCGCATACGACTTCTTATCCGGCACCATACGGATGCTCTCGCCGCCTTCATAGCTGTACGCGCCGGAGACCCAAACATAGGCGTCGTCTTTGACCGTGCGGCCTTCAGGCGTTTGCGAGGTAACGCGCGCAAGCAGCGAACCGCCCCGGCCCGGTGCGCTCACACGCCCCTTTCCGTCGGCTCCAGTGCGGCCCGTGGTGGTGGTGAAGGCTTCGAACTTGCGCCCGCGGTAACTCCACGTCCCGAGCTCAACCTTGAATGCGATATTCGGCACGGGATTGCCGTCGTAGTCCTTCGCATCCACGATCACCTCAACGGGCTCGTTCGGCGCGAATACATACTTGGCGGGGCTGGCGCTCAGGAAGTACGGGCCGACCGTCGCAACTACGCTTCCCGCGCCCGCGATCTCGCGGCCGGCTTCGTCGGTCACGCGCGCTTCAATGCGCAAACGCACGTCGTGTTCCAGCTGCTTGGTCGGGATCTTCACGGTAAGCTTGCCCTCGGCGTCAAGCTGCCCTTCTTCTTCCAGAATCTGTTCGCCCGAGTAGTATTCGTCCGGGCCCTGCTCGTCGTCGTCGGGCATCTCATAGTACGGTGGCCAATAGCGCGACTGGTGAACCACGTAGGTGAGCTTGGCGTTGGCCACGGGCTCGCCGAAGTAGTAGCGCGCATCGATCAACGCCGTGATCGGCTGTCCTTGCAGAACGCGCTTGTCCGGCGAGGTAACCTTCACTTCGTACTCCGGTTTCTTGTACTCCTCCACCTGGAAACCGCCCGAGTGGAAGTCCTCTTCCATGCGGTATTGAATGCTGTAGTAACCGAGCGCCGCGGCGGGCGGGATCTTGAACTCGCCGTGCACAGTGCCGAACGAGGACACGTTGAGCGTGGCGCGGCTGACGACGTTGTCTTCGCCGTCGTGGATCTCAACGGGCACCTGCTTCACGGCGGGCATCGCATAGCCGCGGTCGCCTTTGCTGCGGAGAATCATCCTGTATTGCACGGCATCGCCGGGGCGGTAGACGGGGCGGTCCGTATAAATGTAGGCGGCCAGATCGCGCGAGGCGCGTTTGGAGATGTTGTAGCCGTAAAGCCCGGCGACGGCGAATTCCCTGCCCTGTCCGGCAAGCACGAGGACGTTGTCGAGCTGCTCTTCGTTGATCGCCGCCTCGATGACGCCCTGCCCGTTCGACTTGCCTTCGACGTAACGCTTCTTGCGGTCCTTCGAGAGCACGATGACCGGGACGTTCGCCTTGGGCGCGCCGGAGTCCCGATCGAGGATGCGCGCGATCACGCGGCCGGGCGCGCCTTTGGCAAGGATCGCGAGCGGCGTCACCGAGAGGATCGTATAGGCCTGCTTAGTGCCGTCGGTGGCTTCCAACACGTAGAGGCCGGCCTCCTGCTTGGGAAGCTTCACCTGCTCGGAGTAGTAGTCTTCCTTCGACGCCATCGACTGCGTCCAGCGCGTGACGAGTTGCTGCTGGTTCAACAGCGGAATGGCGGCGAACTGCGTGCCCGCTCCGGGGGCCGTGGCGGGCTTGGCCTCCGGCTTCGGCCGCGGATTCATCATGGCCCGGATGCTATGGCGCGACTCCGGCTGGAACTGTGCCCGGAAGAGGTCGCGCCAGCGGGCGCGCACGCCGCGCTTCCAGCCGTAAAAGCGCTCCAGCCGCGTACGGTCCTTGGGATTGCGCGGAGCCTGGCCGCCGAACTGATGCTCGTCCTGCAGCTTCTCCTCGAAGAAGACAACGGGATCGTTGACCCGATAAAGGCGGAATTCGAGCTGCTGCACGCGATTGGCGGAAACCGATACTTTGGGCTCGTCTCCCGGCGCAAAGGTTTCCGACGACGAGAGCGAAAAGTACGACGAGCCTTCGTCTTCCTGGGCAACCGTCGGAAGACAGGTGAGAGCGAGCAGCGCGAGCAGGAGAGATCGTAGCTTCATCTAGGTTGCCTCTTCGAGCAGATTCCAGCGGTAGACGCCGAGGAAGTTGGGGTTTCCTTCGAGCGGCCGCCATTCCGGGGATGGATGGGCGAGCAGTTGTTCGAGCGTCGGGCGGCGCACTTCGCCGGGCTCGGGCGCGGCTCCGGCGGCGTGGCTGGGTCCGGTATGGTAGACAACGAACGGGCCGCGATCCTCTTCGAGCCGGCTCGGCCCGAGGAACGCCATGCAGTGGTAAGGCGAGCGTGCGCCGAGTTGTTCATAGAGGAGTAAATCGCCGGGTTCGGCTTGCTGGATATCACGCGTACGCGGGTGAGCATTGTGGCGCATCAAAGTTTGCGCATCGGCGAACTCGGCCCAATCGGCGGCGGATTCGGAGGTGCGGAACAGGCGCGGACCCTGGGGCGTGGTGCGCGGGTATTCGAAGCGCCGCACGCGGCCGGCAGCCGGAAGAAACGGGAGCGCAAGTGTTCGCGCCCAAGGAATATCGTGGCGGCGCAGCGCTTCGGCAAAGCAGAAGCGGAGGAGTCCGGCGCAATCGGAGACAGCCTTGGGGAGCGCCTGGGTTTCGCGGGCGAACATCGCCTCGGCGAGAAAGGTGAACCATTCTGCGAAGGCGCGGCGGTCGCCCGGATCGTCGAGAAATAGTTCGCTCGCCGCCGCCGGCGGCGCGCCGTTGGGGCCTGGCCGCCGGCCGCAGGCCGCGCCGGCCAACGCCAAAAAAAGGGTCCTCCGCCGCATCGAAACCTCATTCACTATAACGTGACCCATCGCGCGGCGCGTAAGCGTCGCCAAAATTTATGCGTTTACAATTTCCACTTGACGGCTAACGGCCATTATGCCAATCTGTGATTGCAAATCAGTTGCATTATAGGTGACGATCATATGCTGCTCCGTCCGTACCTTCTAGCTTCCCGCCGCGGCTTTTCCTTCCTTGCACTGCTCGTTCTTACCGCACATCTGATGACCGCTGCGGCGCCCCCACCGCCACTCGAAACGCTGAGAGGTAAGCTAACCGATGCGACGCAAGCGCCCGTCTCTAAAGCGCGTATTTTAGCTGTAATGGCAGGACGGACGCAGGGAAGCATCGCCGAGAGCGACGGCAACGGATCGTTCGCGATCGACCTCGCCCCGGGGCGCCATGAGGTTGTCATCACAGCGGACGGATTCCGCGAAGAGCGCAGAACGATCGAGCTGGGCCTGGGAACCAATCAGGCCCAATTGGATATTGTATTGCAACTGGAGGATCAACGCGAGGTGGTGAACGTCACTGAATCGATGAACTACCAGATGGTTCTGAGCAGCGCGCTCCGCTCACCAACGCTGCTGCAGGACCAGCCGCAGTCGGTATCGATGGTCTCTCGCGATCTCATCCGCGATCAATCCATGCAAAGCATGGCCGATGTTGTCCGCTACGTTCCGGGGATTACGATGGCACAAGGCGAGGGCCACCGGGACGCGCCGGTGATTCGCGGCAACGCGACCACGGCCGATTTCTATGTGAATGGCGTTAGGGACGACGTGCAGTATTATCGCGATCTTTATAACGTCGAACGGGTCGAGGCGGTGAAAGGGGCCAACGCCATGACATTCGGTCGGGGTGGCGGCGGCGGAGTGATCAACCGCGTAACCAAGCAGGCCGAATTCCAGCCGTTACGCGAGGTAAGCCTGCAAGGCGGCTCATTCGGCAACAAGCGCTTCAGCGCCGATGCCGGCCACAATTACCGCAACACGATCGCGTTCCGGTTGAACGGCATGTACGAGAACTCGAATAGTTTCCGGCAAGAGGTGAACGTGGAGCGATTTGGAGTTGCCCCCAGCGTTACGGCGCAATTGGGCGAGCGCACGCAGGTTCGCGCCGGCTACGAGTTTTTCCATGATGAGCGTACGGTGGACCGCGGGCTACCATCCTTCCGGGGTGTTCCGGCGCCGGCTCACCGGTCAACCTTCTTTGGAAACCCTGATGACAGCCATGCGCGGACGGCGGCTCATCTTGGATCGATCGCCGTTGAGCATCAGGCCGGTGTTTGGAACTTCCGTAACACAACGCTCGCGGGCGACTATGACAAGTTCTACCAGAACGTGTTTCCGGGTGCGGTCAGTGCAAGCGGTTCTCAAGTGGGTTTGTCGGGATATAACAATGGGAGCGTACGGCGCAACGTCTTCAACCAAACCGACGCTACATCGATTCTGGCCACGGGCCGGATCCGGCATACGATCCTGATCGGAAGCGAGTTTGGGCGTCAGCATTCCACGAACTTTCGCCAGACAGCCTTCTTCAACGGCACGGCCACATCCGTAAGTGTTCCATTCGATTCCCCACTTTACAGAACACCCGCGATTTTCCGGCAGAGCGCGACCGACGCCGACAACGTGCCGGTAACCCACGTCGCGGCCGTGTATGCGCAGGATCAAATGGAACTGACCCGGCACATTCAATTCGTCGCGGGCATCCGCTACGACTATTTCGACATCGACTTTCAAAACAAGCGCACGCAGGAGTTTCTCAATTCCAGCAACAACCTGGTATCCCCACGCCTGGGCCTGGTGATCAAACCCGTGTCGCAGGTGTCGCTTTATGGCAGCTACAGCGTGACGTACCTGCCCAGCTCGGGCGATCAGTTCTCCTCGCTCACGGCTTCCACGCAGACGCTGAAGCCGGAGAAGTTCAGCAACTACGAAGCGGGCGTGAAAATGGACCTCACGCGGCGGCTCTCGCTGACGTCAGCTCTCTACCGTTTGAACCGCACCAACACAACGGCGCGCGACCCGAACAATCCGGCGCGGATCGTACAAACCGGAAGCCAGCGCACGAACGGAGTTGAGCTGAGTTTGAACGGCAACGTGACTGACAACTGGAGGGTCGTAGGAGGGTCATCCCGTCAAGACGCATTCAGCTGAAGCGCGCCCACTGCGCCACG
>CAYUZM010000179.1:0-8867 GCA_964449665.1 uncultured Solibacteraceae bacterium | reverse complement strand
AATGGCCCTGGATGTAGAGCCGACCCTCGTCGTGCGAGTTCAGCCGCAGCACCGGAATATCGTCGTCGTTCAGTTGAATGATCCAGCCGTCGCTGTCCTTGGTGATATACACGTCCGGTTCAATCTGCCGCGCGCCCGGTCCCGAATAGCGCAGGCCCGGCCGCGGATCGAGATGGCGAATCACATCGAGCGCGATCTCGATATGCTGCATGGGACGCCCCAAAACCTTGGCCAGTTCCTTCGTCTGCCGCGTCTCCACCAGATTCAGGTGATCGGCCACGATCTGCCAGGCCACGCCGCCTTTGCCGTTCCGGCTCTCCAACTGCAGCAGCAGACACTCCTGGACAGTGCGCGCCCCCACGCCCGCCGGGTCGAGCGAATGCACCACCTTCAGCGCCTCGGCCAACTGCTCGGTGGTCATCTCCTCGTCGAGCGCCAGCTCTTCCAGCGGATCGGTGAGGTAGCCCGCTTCATCGAGGTTGCCGATGATGACATCGGCCGCCGCGCGCAGGTCGTCGTTCAATACCACCAGGCTCAGTTGCGATTCCAGGTAGTCGGAAAGCGTCACCGGCGAGGAGAGAAACGTCTCAAACGACGGCTTGTCGGAGGCCTCGGCGGCGGGCGATTTGAACCCCGGATCGAGATAGTCGTCGAAAAAGCTGCCGAAATCGATCTCGTCAAACGGATCGGACGCCTGCGGCGCGTCGGTTACCACCGCAATGTCGGTGTCCTCAGCCACCGGGAACGGCTCCACCGATACTTCAGAGGCCACCGCTTCGGTACCCTGCATGGACTCCGCCGACTCCGAAATCTCGAGAATCGTCCGGTCCGCCGGGTCGGCCGCGCGTTCGCGCTCCAGCAGCGACTGCACTTCCTGCGGCGTCAGCTCTTCCCCGTCTGCGCCCTCTTCCAGAACCGGATTCTGGGCGACTTCGGAAGCAATCAGGTCTTTCAACTCCAGACGGTTCATCTGCAGCAGCGACACCATCTGGACGAGCCCAGGAGTGAGAATTTGCTTCTGCGCGACTCTAAGTTGAAGCCGGGGCGACAGTGAGCTCATCTGCCCTCATTATAGTCCCGGTGGCGTCGATTTTTTGAGCAAAAACCGCCCGCGCACACCGTTTGGGGCGAAGAATGGCTGAAGAATTGCTGGAGGAATTAAGGGGCGAAACCGGATGGTGGACGGCATGGGATTCGAACCCACGACCCCCACGATGCGAACGTGGTGCTCTCCCAACTGAGCTAGCCGCCCACACGGGTTCTTTCTCAATATAGCATGGGCCTTTCCCCGCCGCCCTGGTCGGTCCGCCGCACCCGCGCTCACGATCTCGCCGCGCGGCAGCGTACGATCCCGCCATGCGCGAGCAACCAAACCCGCCATGCGCGAGCAACCAAACCAGCCATGCGCGAGCAAACAAACCAGCCATGCGCGAGCAAACAAACCAGCCATGCGCGAGCAAACAAACCAGCCATGCGCGAGCAATCAAACCCGTCATGCGTGAGCTCACCATCCCGCCACGCCGACGCTTAGCATCCCGCCGCGCGCACGCTTACTATAGAGAAAGGAATGAGTCCGCAACTGACCCCCGAACAGCAACTGGAAAAAATGCGCCGCGATTGGGACGATCGCGCCCGCGAGAACGCCCGCTTTTACGTCAATACCGAGCGCCAGGATTGGACCGACGAGCAGTTTGTCGCCTCCGGCGAGCGCACCGTTGCCGAAGAAATCCTCACCGATATGGGCAACATCTGCCAGGGCAAGGATCCCAAACAGATGCGCGTTCTCGAAATCGGCTGCGGCGCCGGACGCGTCACCCGCGCGCTGGCCGGTGTGTTCGGCGAAGTCTACGCCGTCGACATTAGCGGCGAAATGATCGAACGCGCCCGCCAGTTCCTGAAAGACCGCCCCAACGCCCACGCCTTCCAAAACAACGGCACCGATCTTACCGTCCTGAACGCCCACGCCGCCGATGGCTCTTTCGACTTTGCCTTCTCCACGATCGTCTTCCAACACATCCCCAGCCGCGAAGTGATCGAAACCTACGTGCGCGAAGTGGCCCGCCTGCTCCGGCCCGGCGCGCTGTTCAAGTTTCAGGTGCAAGGCTACGTCGAAGCCGATGGCATCGCCTACGAATCCACGCCCGACGATACCTGGATCGGCGTCACATTCTCAGACGCCCAGGCCGTCGAACTGGCCGAAAAGACCGGCTTCGAGCCCCGCCACCGCCACGGCGCCAACGAGCAGTATTTCTGGCTTTGGTTCTTCAAAATTTAACCCCCCCAGAAGGGGGGTGACCACGCCCATGAAAAAATGATAAGCTTTCGGGCATGGTCTATCTACTCCGTACTGTAGCGCTATCTTTCGGCCTCGCCGCCGCGCTTCTGGCCCAGGACATCAACGCCTCTTTGTCCGGAACGATCACCGACCCGTCTGGTGCGGTCGTTCCCAATGCCTCCATCACCATCATCAACGCCAACACCAGCGTGGTCGCCTACAAAGGCTCCTCGAACGCCTCCGGTGTCTACTCGGCGCCGTCGCTTCCGGTGGGCGCCTACCGCGTCCTCGTGGAGGCGGCCGGCTTCAAGAAGTCCGAAGTGAAAGGCGTCACCCTGCAGGTGGATCAACGCGCCCGCGTGAATGTCACGCTCGCCACCGGCGAGGTCGCCGAAACCATCACCGTCATTGGCGAAGGGCTCGGCCAGTTGGAAGCGGAGTCCTCTTCCACCGGCGCCATCATCAACACCTCGCAGGTGAAAGATCTGCCCATGCCCAGCCGCCAGATCTTCAATCTGCTCACACTGGTGGGCGGCGTCTCCAGCGGCGGCGCGGCCACCGGCGTCAACGCCTCGCAACTCTCCATCAACGGTTCCCGCACACTGAATAGCGAGTTCGCGGTCGATGGCGTGAGCGTGGTCTCCGGCTCCACCGGCGGCGTCCAGCGCGTGCCCTCCACCGAAGCCGTGCGCGAGTTCCGCGTGCTCACCTCCGGCTACACCGCCGAATACGGCCGCACCTCCGGTGGCTATATCAGCGTCATCACCGACTCGGGCTCGAACCAACTCCATGGCAGTCTCTACGAATACTTCCGCAATGAGAAGCTGAACGCCAACAACTTCTTCAATAACGTCCGCGGCCAGGAACGGCAGCGCGACCGCTACAATCAGTTCGGCGGCAAACTCGGCGGCCCCATCTACATCCCCAAGCTCTACGACGGACGCGACCGCACGTTCTTCTTCTTCAACTACGAGGGTCTCCGCCGCAACGCGCCGTTCAACAATCAGTCGACAATCCCAGTGAGCGCGTTCCGCAGCGGCGATTTTTCCAGCTCCCCGGTCGCGGTCTACGATTCTCTCGGCAGCACACCGTTTGCAGGCAATCGAATTCCTACCGCCCGCCTGGACGCTGCCGGACAAAAGATCATGGGCCTGCTGCCGCAGCCGAATTCGCCCGGCACACCCGACGCGGCCAACGGCCGAACCACTAACAACTTCCTGAACTCCGGTTCTGTCCCCACCACCGACAACCAGATCACGCTCCGCGGCGACCACAACGTGGGAACCAAGGCGCGCTTCTTCGGGCGCTATAGCCGGTTCAAAGTCACCTCACCCACGGCCGCTACCATTCCCGGCCCGCTGAACAACGCCACCGGCGACTCGATCACCATCGGCCAGCAGGCCGCCGCCGGCTGGACGCACATCTGGTCGCCCAACGTGATCACGGAAGGCTGGGTCGGCTTCCAACGGCAGAACCCCGCCATCGATCCGCCGACGCTCGGCATCAACGTGCAGGACGTCTTCGGCATTCAGCGGTCATCCTTCGCCGCCGCGCCGCGCTTCACCACAAGCGGATGGGCCACTCTGGGAATCAACGACAACACCTACCGCCGCCAGATCGACAACAATTTCCAGGGCGCGCTTTCGCTCACCTGGACGCGCGGCAACCACACCATCAAGACCGGCTTCCAGATCCGCAAGAACCAGTTCAACGTCTTCAACCCCGGAGGCGCCTTCACCGGCGTCTATAATTTCAACGGCGAACTCAGCTCCCAACAGCGCACCGGCGGCAATCCGATCCACGCGCTGTCGGACTTCCTGCAAGGCTACGTGGCAAACTCGAACTACGATCTGCCCCAGCCCATCACCGGCCGACGCAACACCAACACCGGCGTCTTCATCCAGGACGATTGGAAGGTCACGCGCCGCCTCACCGTCAACATCGGAGTGCGGCACGAATACGAATCGGCGATGACGATGTCCAACGACATCTACTCGCGCATCGACATTGTCAGCGGCAAGCTGCTCGTGGCCAATCAGAACGCCAGCCGCTCGCTCGACCTGAAGCCCGCCAAATTCAACTTTGCCCCGCGCATCGGTTTCGCCTACAGCCTCGACGATAAAACCGTTATCCGCTCCGCCTTCGGCAGTTTCTACAGCCAGATCTTCTCCAATATGGGCGGCATTGTGCTCTACCCGGGATTCACCGTCGCACAGCAGTTCCCCGACCTGGGAGTCGGCATCGCGCAGCCTTTCCGGCTCGCCCAGGGCATGCCGTTGATCGCGGTGCAAAACTTCAACGACCCGTTCGGCGTGGAACGCGTGGCGACGCCGGCCAGCCCACTAAACGCCAGCGCGCAATTCGGCGAGATCAACCCCATGCCCAAATCGCTGCAATGGAACTTCGGCATTCAGCGCGAGCTGATGCGCGGCACCATCGTCGATGTGAGCTACGTCGGCACGCGTGGATTGAATTTGCCGCTCAGCCTGACCTTCAATCCAATTCCCTTCGAGCGCGGCGACGAGTTGGCCCGTCTCGGGGCAAATCTTCAAAACCAACTCGCGCGCCAGTTCCCGCATTTGGGCAACAACAACGCCTTCGTCCACGCGGGCACGTCGAGCTACCATTCACTGCAACTGAAGGCCGTGCGCCAGTTCACGCGCTCGCTCGGCTGGACGGCGACGTATACGTTCTCCAAGTCCATCGACGACGGCACCGGCCTGTTCTCCTTCTCGCAACCCAACGGCCTCGATAACGGCTATTTCCCGAGCTTCTTCCGCTATCTCGACCGCTCGGTGAGTTCGCTCGACCGGCCGCACCTGTTCGCGGCTTCGCTGCAATACCGCACGGGCGGTCCGAAATGGCTGCGCGATTTCACGATCAGCCCCATCATCATCGCCCGCACCGGTCTGCCCGACACAATCACGCAGAACAGCCTGTGGCCCGGCGCCAATCAACAGCGGCCCCATGTTACCGGCAACAGCCTCGACGCCAAGACCGGCACCTATACGCCCGAAGGCGTCGGCGTGCGCTACCTGCAAGCCCCCACCGATGCGAACTTTCCCTTCGCGCCGTCCGGACCGTTCTACACCGGCGCGGCCAACGCCCGCGTGCGCGTGCTTCCGGCCACCGTCGGCACGCTCGGCCGCAACACCGTGCGCGAGCCCGGCGAATTCAACATCGACCTCGCCGTCGCCCGCACCTTCCCCATCCGCGAACGGCTTCGTTTCGAGATTCGCGGCGAGGCGTTCAACTTCCTCAACCACACCAACTTCAACGCGCCCAACACCAGCCTGAGCGTGCAAGCCAACGCCGCCGGACAGGCCGTGTTCAACTCGCCCACGTTCGGGTTGATCACCGGCGCGAAAAGCGCGCGCTTCGTTCAATTGGTGGCGCGTTTGGAGTTCTGATACGCGGCCACGCGCCCGGGCCACGCGCCCGCCGGGACTCGCGCGTGGCACGGCCGCCCGTCCACTTGCCTTGCTAACATGAGGCGAGAAGATCGCCATGACCGTCATCCTCGATTGGCCGCCTGAAGTCGTCGCCCGGCTCACCGCCGAGGCGAGCAAGGCGGGCCTTTCGCTCGACGACTATCTGCTGCGGAGCGTCTCCCCGCAAGACGCTCCCGCCGCGCCCGAACCCGCGGGCGAAGAGGCGCTTCGCCAGAAACGTCGAGAGGCCGTCGAGCGCATTCGCGAACTGCGGAAAGGCAACATTCTTGGGCCTGACCTGACCATTCGCGACTTGATCGAAGATGGGCGGCGTTTCTGAGTTTCTTCATCCTGGATGCGTCCGTTACCGCCGCTTGGTGCTTCGAAGAGCAAAGCACTGCCTACACGGAAGCAGTGCTGCGATCGTTAGCCGAGGGTTCTGTTGCCCGGGTACCCCGCGTTTGGCGCCTTGAGGTTGTCAACATGCTTGTCGTGGCTGAACGGCGGCGCAAGTTAATACCGGAAAAAACGGCGGCGTTCCTTCGTGAGCTGCATGGGTTTCCTATAAACGTCGACCAGGAGGAACGCGGACACGATTTCCACTCCATCCTCGACCTCGCCCGCCGCCAGCAGCGCAGCGCCTACGACGCCTCCTATCTGGAACTCGCGCATCGCCTCAAACTCCCGCTCGCGACCAGGGACGAGCCGCCCCGCAGAGCCGCGGAAGAACTCCACATCCCGCACTACCTCGCCTAAAACAAAAAACCGGCGAAGGGCTTTCCCTTCGCCGGTCACGAGGCCGCGTCCAAGGGTAGTACTCGTGGAATTGAACTCTGCTATTTCGGACCGAAGTAGGCGATGATACCGAACACGAGCGTGTCCTGGCTCTTCTTCAGGTTTCCCATGCTGTCGTCGAAGTAGGGTACGTTCGACCAATCGTGCCGGTACTCCACCTTCGTCATCAAGCCCTTCTTGTGCTTGAATTCGGCGGTAAGCGTGACCTCTTTGATCTTCTGCACGACGCCGGTGGTCCAGATGCCGCGATCGTTGAAGTACTCAATGCGGGGGCTGATGGCGAACCAGTCGTTGGCCTGGAACTTGGCCGCGCCGGCGACGGCGCTGATGATGCCCACCGAACCGTCGAGCGCTCGCTCGCGGCCGTAGTCGTAGTTCAGGTAGAAGCTGGCCTTGTCATGCGGCGTGAGCGTAAGCACCTGATCGAAGAAGTGGCGGTAGCCTTCGTTCGTGCCGGTTTTTTCCGGACCGCCATAGTAGGTTACGAAATAAGATGCCTTCTTGCTCGTGAACGCGTTGGTGAAGCCGAACGTCTTGCCCGTGTTGTTGTCGTCGACGTTGTTCCATCCGTTAGTCACCTGGAAGCCGGTCGTCCAGAAACTGGTGACGGGTTTCGAAATGCGGGCCCCGAAGTGATAAAACGGCCGAAGCGAATAGATCAGCGAACGCGAATACTTCCAATTGAGGTTAGTTTCTGTCGGATCGGCGCCGGCGCTCGTGACGAACTTACCGAAGTCAAATTGGAATCCGCCGGCGTTCTTCGGCTTTACCGTCACGTAGGCCTGCATAATGTTGCGCACGATGTTGCGCTGGTCGGCGCCCAGCGGCTCGAACAGGTGGAATATCTCGTAGCCGCGGCCGAAGCCCATGTCCATGCGGAAGCCGATCGGGTCGGCGTCGTGGGCCATCGTCAGCGTGGCGAAGTTCAAGCTGAAGCTGTTGGCCTTGGCGTCAAAGGTCCGGTAGCCACCATTGAAGCCGGATGCCGGATTGTTGAAATTGATGTTGGCATACGCGTCGACATAACCGCTGAAATCGATGCCGCCCAACGACCACGGCGCGGCCGCTGGCGCGGGATCTGGCGCGGGCGCCGGAGCCTGCGCGGCGGGCGGTGGCGTCGTCTGGGCGCTGGCCATTGCCGTCAATACCAGGCATGAGATTAGGGCCGAACGCAGTTTGTTCAAATTCATGGAACGTTCTGTCTCCAAGCAATAGAGAGTCAGGTAGTGGCTTCCCTGCTATGGGCAGGTTAAGGGCAGCTTCCGGCAAGCGTCCAATCAAACTTTTTGATCGGATGGATCACAACGGGATGTCGATTACCCCCCCCATACGTGTTTCCATTCGCCCCGCTTTACGCCGTAACCGATAGGCGGGCCATCTGATAGAGATTTTTGATCGCTTGGATAGAAACGTTGAGTTTGGCTCTGGCTTCGATTCCCCTCATCATGGTTAAACCCCGCATGCGGGGAGCACACCCGCTCCCAGTTCTCGAGCGGTAACCCTGAAGGAGCCCGGACAATGCTTCGATTTTTACTCGGCGTTTTCGCCCTATCCAGTTCGCTGTTCGCCCAAGAGGCGGCAGACAAAATCGCCGCTTTGGAGGCGGCCGTACAAGCCGCGCAAACCTCGGGAGACAACGCGTGGATGCTCACAAGCTCCGCGCTCGTTCTTCTCATGACCGGCCCCGCGCTGGCGCTCTTCTACAGCGGCTTGGTCCGGCGCAAGAACGTGCTCGGTACCATGATGCAAAGCTTCGTCCTGATGGCGATCGTCACCGTCCTCTGGGCCGTCGTCGGCTACTCGCTGGCGTTCGGCGAGAACAACCCCTTCATCGGCGACCTCCGCTATATGTTCCTCAATGGCGTGGACGGCGCGCCCAATCCGGCCTATGCGGCCACCATCCCGCAGCAGACGTTCATGGTGTTCCAGTTGATGTTCGCCATCATCACGCCCGGCCTGATCTGCGGCGCCTACGCAGAACGCATGAAATTCAGCGGCATGGTCCTCTTCAGCTCGCTCTGGCTGCTTCTGGTCTACTGCCCGATGGCGCACATGGTTTGGGGCAACGGCGGTTACCTGAACGCCTTCCTCGGCGGCAAGGTGCCCAGCTTCGATTTCGCCGGCGGCACGGTCGTCCACATCACCTCGGGCGTCTCGGCTCTCGTCACGGCACTCTACTTGAAGCCGCGCAAAGGATACGGCACAGAGCCGATGATGCCGCATAGCCTGGTGCTCAGCTTCATCGGCGCTTGCATGCTCTGGGTCGGCTGGTTCGGCTTCAACGCCGGCAGCGCGCTCGGCGCGGGCTCGCTCGCCAGCAGCGCCTTTGTGGCCACGCACTTCGGCGCGGCCGCCGCCACTGTCGG
>CAYUZM010000178.1:0-8875 GCA_964449665.1 uncultured Solibacteraceae bacterium | reverse complement strand
GATGTTCAGCACCCCGGGCGCGATTATCCTAAGGCGACTATTATCGCAATATTTGTCATCCTGGCTTTTTATATTCTAGGCTCGCTAGCAATCTCTATTGTCGTCCCTCAAAAGCAAATCAGCCTTACATCGGGTTCTCTGCAAGCTTTTTCCTCTATAGTGAACGCATACGGGCTCAGCTGGCTTACGCCGTATATGGCCTTTTTAGTCTTAATTGGGGCAATAGGCGCTTTAAGCACATGGACTATTGGACCTGCGCGAGGACTTTTAGCAGCCGCTAAAGACGGAGACCTTCCTCCCTTCTTTAGAAAGATCAATCATAAAGGCATGCCATTGACCCTCATGATCTCCCAAGCCATCCTGGTCAGTATCATATCTGTGATATTCATCCTTATGCCTTCGGTAAACAGCGCATACTGGATCTTGAGCGTCCTTGAGACGAAGCTTTATCTCGTCATGTATCTTTTACTGTTTGGCGCTGCGATAAAACTGCGCTACACACAGCCGCACACCCACCGTCCTTATAAGATCCCCGGAGGAAAACTGGGAATATGGATTGTCGGAGGACTAGGGCTCCTCAGTTCGATCGCTACAATCGTCATCGGGTTTTTCCCTCCAGCGCAAATCAAGACAGGAAGCCTCTTTTTCTATGTAGGATTTTTAATCGTGGGGATGATCGTCGTTTGTTTCGGCCCCGCTATAATTCTACGCTTTCAAAAACCTCATTGGAAGAAGCCTTTAGAGCATGAAAAATAATATAGCATTTGCAAGTTGATGGATTTACAGTTATCCTATACCGAGTATGGAAACACTCGAAGAAGCCATCCGCAAAATGACTTCGCTCGCCGCCAATCGTCTCAGCCTCTTTGATCGCGGACGCATCGCCCCCGGACTCGCCGCTGACCTCGTCGTCTTCGATCCCGATCGCATCCAGGACAAAGCCAGTTTCACCCAGCCACTTGCCTTCCCCGAAGGCATTGCGCACGTACTCGTAAATGGACAACTTGCCGTGGAAAACGGTCAAGGCACACGCGCGCTCCCGGGCCGCGTGCTCCGGCATGGACGCTGAGAACGCCCGGAAAAACGTACCTGCCTGCCACTTTCGTGCCGGCTTAAGCCACTCATAATACGAGTGGACGCGATTGGCATCCCACGTGCTCCTCTCATCCGGTCATGAGCAAACCGGCAAAAGTGACTACCGTGATTCTAGGCCTCGCGCTCATCGTAGGGCTGACCATTCACCTCGTCGCGCCCGTTGCGATCGCGCCGTGGGTCGATGAGTACGCGCGCCGCAAGATCACCGAAGTGGGCCGTGACCGCTTCTCCAGCACAGTCACCGTAGAGAGCGTCCGCGTTTCGGTTCTGCCTCCCTCGGCGACGCTCACTGGAGTCGTCTTCCGCCACAAAGACAGGCAGGACGTCCCGCCCCTGTTCCGCATCCGGCAAATGGATATTCATGGAGGCCTCGAACTATTCGCGCCCAAATCGCGCGCTTCCTCCGTCCGGCTCCAAGGTTTGGAGATCGTCGTGCCTCGTCGCGAAAACCAAGCCTCCACACCCGGCCCACCAGTGCCGAGGAATGCTCCCGCGCGCAAGGACATGGCTTCCAATGGCGCCGCCTCCAAATCCGCTTCGCCCATAGCTGCTCCCCCCAAAGCCGCTTCCGCCAACGCCGTTCTCGCCCACGCCCCTTCCGCAAGCGCCGCTCCCTCCCACTCCACGCCATCCAAAGATACGTCCCTTGAAGCCAACTTCTCCGCCGCCGAGATCATCGCCGATGGTGCGAAGCTCACCGTACTGTCCAAAAAGCCCGGCCGCGAGCCGTTGATCTTCGATCTCCAGCACCTCCGCATGCGCGATGTCAGCCTCGATTCCCCGATGCGCTACGACGCACAGCTCACCAATCCCAAGCCGCCCGGCCTGATTCGCAGCCAGGGTTCCTTCGGCCCATGGAACGGCGATGAGCCAAGTCTCACGCCCCTCGAAGGCGGCTATCTCTTCACAGATGCCGACCTGTCGGTGTTCAAAGGCATCTCCGGTACCCTGCGCTCTGAAGGCCGCTTCCAAGGCATTCTCGAAGAGATCGTCGTGGATGGCACGGCCGAGATCCCTCAATTCAAGCTCAATGTAAGCGGCAATCCCGTGCACTTGCGCACGCAATATCACGCCATCGTCGATGGCACGAACGGTGACACGCGCCTGGAACCCGTCTACGCGCAGTTCCTGAAATCGAAGATCGTCGCGCGCGGCGCGGTCGAAGGCGAAAAAGGAAAAAAGGGCAAGGCTGTCCGGTTAAACGTCGACGTCTCCGAAGCGCGCATCGAAGACATGCTCACCCTTGCCATGCGTGGCAACCGACCGTTGCTCGCCGGGCCCATACGCTTCCATACGAAATTCGAACTACCGCAAGGTGACGACGATGTTGTCGACAAACTCATCCTCGATGGCCGCTTCCAAATAGACGATGGCCGCTTCCAGAAGAACGCCCTGCAGGACAAGATTGATTCCCTCAGCCGCAAAGGCCAGGGCGAACCCGAGAACATGGCCGTCGATAACGTCACCTCCGACCTCGCCGGCAGGTTCTCCCTGCGCGACGGATTCATCCGGCTCCAACAGTTGACCTTTGGCGTTCAGGGCGCCACCGTACACATCGACGGAACCTACGGACTGCACGGTGAAGAACTCGACTTCGAAGGCAATCTGCGCCTCGACGCCAAAGTCTCCGAGACAACCACCGGTTTCAAGGCGCTGCTCCTGAAGGCCGTCGATCCCCTCTTTTCGCGCAAGTCGAAGGGTAAGACGCAGAGCGTGTTGCCCATCAAGGTTTCCGGCACTCGCTCCAAGCCACAGTTCGGCCTCGATATCGGCAAAACACTGAAGCGTGCAAACTAGCTGCCGCCGCTGCCCGTACCGCCACTACCCCTGCTGCCGCCACACGTGCCGCCGCCACACGCGCCGCCACACGCGCCGCCGCCACACGCGCGGCCACCCACCCCGGCGCTTCATAACCTTTTTCCCCGAATCCGTGTCGCCACCAAGAACATTTTCCATGCCTCGCGTGGACACTTAGCCCTAAACCATTGAATCCCCGCAATGGCCCCACTCTTGCATTCATCATCCCGAAGCCTGCGCCCCATGCAAGCTCAAAACACAATCGGAGCAAAACAATGAAAATCGCAGTCTTGGCCACGGGCGTTGCCCTGGCATTCACAATCGGAGCTTCGGCTGATCCTTGGAATAAGAAGACGACTCTCGATGTCAAGGAATCGATTCTGATTCCGGGCAAGCAACTGCCACCCGGAAAATACGTCATGAAACTGGCCGACTCCCAATCGAGCCGCCACATCGTCCAAATCTTCAACGCCGACGAAACCAAAGTGGAAGCCACTATCCTGGCCATCCCCAACATGCGGCTCCAACCGACCGGCAACACCACGCTAGGTTATTGGGAAACGCCCGCCGGCGTTCCTCCCGCCCTGCGCAGCTGGTTCTACCCGGGTGACAATTACGGCCAGGAGTTCGCCTATCCGAAAAAGATCGCCGAACAACTCGCGGCCGTGAACCACGCCAAGGTGCCGTGGTATGAAGGCTCCGATACGGCCTCTCAAGATGCCGCTACACTGCGCGGCGCTGATGTCCACGATGCGGGCGAACCGCCTCCGGCAGCCTCCTCGCTGCCCGCCAATACGGAATCGGCCGCCCCTCCGTCACCAGCGCCCGTTCCCGAACTGGTCGAACGCAGCACCGGCGCGGCGCAGCCGCAGCAACAACCTCAGTTAATGGCGCAGAACCGGCCTCCGGCGGATCCACCTGTTCCTGCCCAGGCCCCGAGCGACAGCACGATGCCGGACACGCTTCCGCAAACTGCAACTCCCTACGCTGCGCTTGCCCTCGCCGGAATCGCCCTGCTACTGGCGGGCCGGATTCTCACCGCTCCCCACTCGAGCTAGCGGCGGCCTGCTCTTGTGGATAGGAGATCGGCTATGCGACTGCTCACCCGGCGCCGGTTTGCCGCGGCCTCCGTGTTCGGCACGGTCTGTTCCGCGCATCCGTCCCAAAGCTCGTCCGAGCAGCCAGCCTTTCGCTCCATCAGCAGCCTCGTGTTGCTCGAGGTGAGCGTGTTCGATCTCCACGGTGTTCCCGTGGCCGGCCTGGAAAAATCGGATTTTCAGGTAACAGAATCCGGCCGGCCACGCCGGATCTCCCACTTCTCCACCGGAACCGAACAGGTGAGTGTCGGCCTCGTCGTCGACCTCAGCCGCAGCATGCGCGCCCGCCAAGCCTCCGTCGCCTCGGCAGCCGCACAGTTCAGCGCGCAGTTGCAACCGGCCGACGAACTGTTCTTCGTGCTCTTCAATGAGTCCATCCTCGTCGAGAGCCCGCCCAAGCTCCTGACCGCGTTCACGCCCTCCGACGTCTCGGCCATCGTTGCCTCGGCCCCGTGCGACGGCCAAACGGCGCTCTACGATGCCGTGCTCAAGGGTGCGGATATCGCGCGCCACGGCGCCCACGCGCGCCGTGTGCTCGTCGTGCTCTCCGATGGCGCCGATACCGCAAGCAAGTCCTCGTGGAGCGACACCATTGCCGCCATCCAGGCATCGAACTTGCTCATCTATTCCGTCGGCATTCGCGCAGATGGGGGTGAACCCGGCGCGCCCGGCGTGCTGAGACGCCTCGCCGAAACCACCGGTGGATTCGCTGTCTTCAACCCCGACCCCGCATCGCTGTCTGCGTTCTTCCAGCGTGTCGTCTCTGACCTCCGCGCGCGTTACGTGCTCGGCTACCAGGCCGTCGAGCCCACCGCCGGCAGAACCGAAACTCGCGCCCTTCGCGTCAACATCCTGAATCCGGCCCTTCGCAACGTCCGGATCAGAACCAGAAAGCAATACCGAATTCAAGCCGCGGGAGTCTAAGCCCGCCGGAGTCCAACAATGATTCGCCTTCGCATTCAACCGTCACAACTCGCCGGCGCTGTCCTCATGGCCTCCGGCGCGGCCCTGCTCGCCTACGTCGCCGTCATCCTCTGCGCCGGCTCCTGGATGGAATCCCGCGACCGCATAAGGCTCGCCGCGTCTTTCACCCAAGGAGTCCCGCTGCTCGCCATGCGCGACCCCAGACACCGCGACGCAACGTCCGCACAAGACGGCCCAAGCATTGTTCCGGTCTCTACCGCCGCGCCCCCGCACCGCTACCCCGCGCCTCTGGGACTCGGCATCGTTGAAATTGATCGCCTCGGCTTCGCCGTCCTTGTTCGCGCCAGCGCGAATTCGGCCGACCTCGACAAAGGCGCCGGCTGGATCTCCGGCACCGCCTTGCCCGGCGATACCGGCAACGTCGCCATCGCAGGCCACCGCGACACCTTCTTCCGCCGCTTGCGCGAGGTGCAACTCGGCGATCGTGTCCGCCTGCAAACTCCGTCCGGACTCAAGCACTACGAGGTGGCCGAGATCATGATTGTGGAACCCTCCGACATGCGCGCTCTGCGCCCTACGCCCGGCTCCATGCTCACCCTCGTCACCTGCTATCCGTTCGACGCCATCGGCAGCGCGCCCAAACGGTATGTCGTGCGTGCCGTCAGCACGGCCGCGCCATGATCCCTTACCCCCAACCCAGCCGCGCCAGGTCCAGGCCCGGATTCCGGTACGTCCGGCACAACTCCCGCTCTACCTTATCGTTCGAATGCCCGCGCTCTCTCGCGCGCGCAATCAGCGCACAGCGGCCCATCTTGTAAGTCGCCTCCACCTTCGACGCGCCATCGCCGGCATTCGACACCATCCCCGACTGCCGCGACGGCGTGTCGAACTCAATCGCCGAGACCGACTCCTCCACCACATCGAACATCGTCGCGTCGAGCATCTCCTTCAGACACGCAACCGTCGGCGACCACCAAACCGAATAGTTGTCCCGCAGCCGCGCCCTATTGGGCAGGCCGTTGAAAATGAGCGCCGGCGAATCATCGTCCAGAACGACATCGGTCTCAATCAGCAAACTCCCGCCCGGCTTCAACACGCTCCGTGCCTGCGACAACGACAACATCGGGTCCCGCAAGTGATAGAGCAAGCCGAGGTGCTGCACGATGTCGAACCGCCGGTCGTTTCGGCGCTCGGATTCATAGTTCTCCTCAAAGAAAACATCCAGCCGCTCGGAGAGCGCATACGGCGAAATGTTGTAATACGGCACGGCCCTGCTGCCCAGCACCTCCCGGCACACCAGGAAATTCGAAAAGCTCTTGTACAGGCAGTCGGCCGCCACCACCAGCGAGGCGCCCAGACGCTCCGCTTCGAAGGTGAACATCCCGTCGAAAGAGGCAATGTCCAAGACCGTTTTTCCCGTATAGTCCAATCTCGCCCGCACCCGGCGCGTATTGTCCCAGATCGGTTCCAGGGCATACCCCGGCGTCACCACTCCGGGCGCCAGTTCGATGCGGTGATACCAGTAGCTGATCTCGCTCACCCGTCGCAGAATCTCTTCACGTTCCATTTAGGTCTTCCAAATCGTCAATTCGGGATGGATCGTTTCAAATGAGTTCCCCTCGGCCAGCCCGCCCTTCCATCCGTGGCGGATGCCCGTTTCCTCGTGGAAATCGAAGTAACGGCAAATCATCGCCCAGCGCGTCCGGTTGCTCCGGTTGGGAGAACTCTCGTGCAAAAGCAGATAGTCCACCGCCACCACGTCGCCCACATCCGGCTCCGGCGCAATCGCCGTGAACTGGCGTCGCAACTCCTCATCGTTCGGCAAGTGCAGGCCATACGAACCCTCGCCGCGCTTCTCAATCCGCTGCACGCCAAGCTTGTGCGAGCCCGGATACAACACCACCGGTCCCAGTTCTTTGGTCACCTTGCGCAACGGGCTCCAGAACACCACGCCGCGCGGACTGATAAGCTGGCTCGTATAGTCCTGGTGCAACTGCGTCAGGAACTTGTCCTCGCCGGGATGATCCAGGCGAATGCCATACCCGCGCGGTGCGAACCCGACAAACTCGCTGCGCAACAGTTGCTTCGCCACCTCCGCATGTTTGGCCGACGCCGTCAATTGCACGTAGCTCGGCAGCCGCTTCATCGCGTCATACACAATCGCGGCTTGCGCACGGCAATTTGTTGCCATCTCCGCCAGTCCCTCGTCGAACTCATTCCCCGCGCGCTCACCTTCGCCGCTCACAAGCGCCATCACTTTCCTAATCTCGTTCTGTATCGGCTCAATCTCTCGCATCAGATCATAGAAGCCCTGCAGCACAAGAAAGCCGTTCTCGTCCCAAAACTGCACTTGCTCCGCTGTGAGAGTTACACCCATCGCATTCGCCGGAGACTCATGAGCATGTTCGTTGCCATTCCGCGCGCCACGAATCGCGCTCCGTATAACCCCCAACAGATCTTTCCGTACTCCCTGGAGCCTTCCGGCTGTGGGGCCGAACAATATTGCGGAAGGGATGGCGACTCTAAGTTCGTATGACGGTTTCTCCCAATGATGTCCGCCGGACGACCCTTGCGATGCTCTATGGGGCCCGCGCCTCGCACCTCGGTCCGTCCATGTCCGCGATCGACATTCTCTGTTCGATCTACAGCCTCGTCGATCTGCCGCGCATTCGCGCGGGCGCGCCCGATCGAGACCGCATCTTCCTAAGCAAAGGCCACGCCGCCGCCGGCCTCTACGCCACGCTCTGGCACTTCGGCCTGCTCGATACCGATCCGCGCGAACACTATTGCCGCGAAGGCTCTGTGTTTGCCGGGCACGCCAGTCACGCCGTCCAAAGTGTCGAACATTCCACCGGTGCCTTGGGTCACGGCCTTCCCGTCGCCGCCGGTTGCGCCTTCGGCCTGCGCTCGCGTGGCTTCGACAACAGCCGCGTCTATGTCGTCGCCGGCGATGGCGAGCTGCAGGAAGGTTCCAACTGGGAGGCGCTCATGTTTGCGCGTCATCACAATCTCTCGAACCTCACTCTCATCGTCGACGCCAACGGAATCTCCAGCATTCGCCCGACCCGCGAAGTGATCGACCTCGAGCCCATGGCCCGTGTCTTCGCCGGACTAGGGTTCGCCGTCGAAGAGGCCAAGGGCGATTCCGCCTCGCTCCACGCCGCGCTGCGAAAGCTGCATGCCCTCGCACAACCTTCGGTCCTAATCGCGCGCACCACAAAAGGGCAGGGGATTCCCTTCGCCGAAAACCAGCCCATCTGGCACTACCGCTCGCTCGACGAAAAGCTGTTCACCGAGGCGCTCGCCGCTTTGGATCTCAACGTGAAAGAAACCGTCTCCGAGGAGGTCAAGCCGTGAGAGGCAGCATACTCGACACTCTCTTCGCCGCCATGGCGCATGACGAACGCATCTTTTTTCTGACCGCCGACATGGGGATCAACCTCGTCGAGAGGTTCGAACAGGCCTATCCCAAACGCTTCCTCAACGTCGGCATCGCAGAGCAGAACCTCATCGGTGTCGCCGCCGGACTCGCCAACGCCGGCTTCCGCCCCTTCGCCTACACGATCTCCAATTTCCTCATCCACCGCGCCCTCGAGCAGATCCGCAACGATGTCCTGCTGCACAAATACCCCGTTGTGCTGCTGGGTACCTCGGCTGGATGGGACAACGCGCCTCTCGGCCCCACGCACCACATCCTCGACGACTGGGGCGCCCTCGCCGCGCTCGGCGGTGAAATCGACGTCTACTGCCCGTCCTCGAAAAGCTACGCCGCCGGCCTAGTCCCCCGCCTGCTGGCGGACGCCCGTCCCGCCTACGTGCGCATCGCCAAAGCCGCGGCGCTCCCCGAGTCTCCCGATGGCGATTTCTTTCACCTCGAAGGCGATCCCTCGATCCCGCTCCTCATCGGCTACGGCACCACCACCCCCCTCTTGCTCGAAGCGCGCAAGCAGCGCCCCGGCACC
>CAYUZM010000177.1:8220-8887 GCA_964449665.1 uncultured Solibacteraceae bacterium | reverse complement strand
CGCCGCGCCCGTTGGGGCCGCCTGGCGGAATGACGCCGAGCGGCACGTGGTTGCGAAACATGAAGTCGACCGTGTGGCGGCCCAGGATGCGCTTGCCGCCGAGAGTGCCCCGGTTCAGGAGCATCTGCAGAAACTTCATGTAGTCGCCGGCGGTGGAGTAGAGGCCGAAGCCGCCAGGAAACAAGGCCGACTCGCGCGAGGGGTCGTCGCGCCGGTTCGCCACGAGTGCGCCCTCCTTATCGAGCGAATAAGATCTCGATACGCGATCGAGCTTCGCTTTAGGCACGAAGTAGGCGGTGTCGTTCATGGCAAGCGGCACGAAAATGCGTTCGCGCAGGAACTGATCGTAGCGCTGGCCGGACCAGATCTCGACAAGGCGTGCGATCAGTTCCAGACCCTGACCGTAGCGCCATGCCTCGCCGGGCTGGTGCGAAAGCGGCACGGTGGCGAAACGCTTGGCAACCTCTTCGAGGTTCGGAGTGCCGCGGAAAACACCCTTATCCGCATAGCCCTTTCCATTCACCATGCCCGACGTGTGCGTGAGCAGATGCCTGACCGTGAGCCGACGCCTCAGATCTTCGACGTCGCCCTGCCCCCCCTTCCCCCTGCCGAATTCTTTTACCTTTGCCGACCCGGGGGTGGATTTTCCACCCGGGTCGTCAAGTGA
>CAYUZM010000177.1:2416-8210 GCA_964449665.1 uncultured Solibacteraceae bacterium | reverse complement strand
TTTTGGAACGGGTTCGTCAAGGAGGAATTTTCCCTCCTCGTAAAGGTTCATCGCGGCGGTGCTGGTGACCGGTTTTGTCATCGAAAAGATGCGAAAGATCGTGTCCGCTGTCATCGGCTTCTTTGCTTCCAGGTCGCGGAAGCCGAACGACTCCGACAGCAGCGGCTGTCCTTTCCGCGCGGCCATGACGTGAATGCCGGCGAACTCCTTGTTGTCGATCATCTGCTGGAGACCGGATTTCAGGGCACGCAGCCGGGCGGGTGGGATGGACTGGGCGAGGAGAGGCTGGGCAAGGACGGGGGCGGCGAGAAGCAAAGCGCACAGGGCCTGGATTCGCATGGTAGTGGAGACAGGCTATCAAAAGCGAAAAGGCCCCGGGCCGTAGCCGGGGGCCGTTTTGCGAAGTGAGGAGCGCACAGGCCCCGCCGCGCTTGGGCGGCGAAGGTTCGTTGTGCGCGATTCAAATTTAGAATACGAGCTTCAGCGCGAACTGCGCCTGCCGCGCGGGCGCGGTGGAGGTGATCGTGCCGAAGTTGTTGGCGCTACGATTGCCTTCGGGTGTATTGAAGTTGGTCTTGTTGGTCAAGTTGAAGAACTCGGCGCGGAACTCGATGTTCCAACCTTCCTTGGGAAGCGGGAAGGCTTTGTGGAGGCCGAGGTCAGTCTGGTAGAAGCCGGGGCCGGTGATGGTATTGCGGCCGGCATTGCCGAACGGGTTGTTCTCGGTTGACGGAACGATTACGACGGCCGCCGGGTTGAGGTAGTTGAACCATTCGCCATTGGCGTTTTTCACCTCACCGACGACATTCGGCCGGTAGGTGCCGGCGCTGGCCACCTGTTGGCGGGCAACCGGCGAGTAGCGCAGGTTCACAGGGGTGCCGGTGGTCATGGTAGTGATCTGGGTCATGCGCCAGCCACCGAGGACGGCGTTGGTGACGCCGTTCCAGCCGCTTCCGAAGGACATGCCCTTGCCGAACGGCAGGTCCCAAACGAAGGTCAGCGTGTTGTTGAACTTCTGGTTGTAGCCGCTCACGGCTTTGTTCTGCTGCAACTGGCTGAACAGGACGCGGGAGTCGTCTCCATTCTGCGTTTCCAGATGGCCGCTGGCGTTGTCGAGGGCCTTGGAGTAGGTGAACGAATTGAGCAGGTAGAAGCCCTTGGCGAAGCGGCGTTCGAGCTTCAACTGGAGCGCATTGTAGTTCGCCCAGCCGCCGTTAAAGGCGCCCTGAATGAAGCTGAAGCCCTGAACGGGGCGGCGCTGATCGACGGTCAGACTGGCGGTGCCGGTATTGAGGCGTGCCTCGTTGACGTCGGACAGAATGATGAGTTTGTTCGAACGGTTGCCCACGTAGGCGACGTCGAGCACGAGATCCTTCGCCAATTCCTGTTGCACAGTGAAGTGCCAGCTCATGGTGTAAGCCGTACGGGTGTCGGCCGGGATGTAGTTGGTGCGCGTGGTGGCCGTGCTCACACGCGACGGGTCGAGCAGGTTCGCAGGATAGCCTTCCTGCGTGGTGCGGAAGCAGGTGTTGGGAGCCTGGTTGGCGGCGCATGCGCCCTGGCCAGGTTGCTGGTTGATCGTGATGTTGAAAACGTGCGGCAGGTTGTAACTGAGCAGGTTTTCGCCGCCGAGGCGATTGAAGTGAATGTAGCTGACGCCGAAGCCGGAGCGGATGACGGTCTTGGGCCGCAGCGTGTAGGCGAGGCCGAAGCGCGGCGCGAAGTTGTTGCGGTCCGGCCTGATCAGCGTACGGTCATAGACCGAGCCGTCTTTGGCCTGAATGAGCTTCTGCGCCACCGGGTCGAAGTTGGAAAGCATGTTCTTGCTCTCCCATTGCGGCGTCGAGTATTCGTAGCGCATCCCCATGTTCAGGGTGAGTTTGGGGGACAGCTTGAAGTCGTCGTGCAGATAGAGGAAGTTCATCCGCTGGCGGAGGTTCACAATGATCGCGTTGTTCAGCGAGTAGCTGTTGCGCAGGCCGAACATGAAATCGGAGAGGTTGTAGAGGTTGTTCGTGGACGACGCAGGAGCGCTGAAACGGCTGCCGTAGCTGTCCTGGCCATACTTGGGATTGAAGTCGTCGATCTCGGTATTGATCGCCTGATACTCCCAGCCGGCCTTGATGGAGTGGCGTCCCTGCATGCGGGTCCAGTTGACCTTGGGGTTGATGACAAAGGGATTCTGGAATTGCGGGTTCGAAGACTGCTGGCCGAACTGAGCGAGGCCGCCGACGCTCTGCGCATAGAGACCACCGGCAAACCGGGGATCTTCAGGCAGACCGGTAATGCCGTAGGCGACGCTGGCCGGGGGCTGTCCGATGAACACGGGGAACTTGCCGCCTTCGGTTTCACCCACGCCGACACGGAACTCCATGACGGACTTGGCATCCATCGTCCAGGTGGCGCCACCGGCGATCTGGTAGTTGCGGACACGCACGTTGCCGTTTGCGTTGCCGCCGGACGGGCCGGGGATGGCGGGCGGTTCGAAGTTGTTCATCAGGCGATGGCTGTAGCGTCCGAACATGGTCCACTTTGAGTTGGCGTAGTAGTCCACTTTGATGTCGCCCTTGTCATTCACGTCGGAACGGCGGGGGAGCGATTCAAAGTTGTTAGCGGCTCCGGCGCGGTTCACGGCCGGCAACTCACCCAGCACTTTACGCGCGAAGGGGGTGATGTCGCTCTGCGGAATGATGCCGTTCAGGTACTCGCGTCCCGTCACGGGGTTCCGCACGGGCAGGCCGATATTTCCGGCGCGTTGTTCCATGGTCGGCAGGCTGTTGATTTCGAGCTGCCGCGTCACGCGGCGGTAGCCTTCATAGTCGGCGAAGAAGAAGAGCTTGTCCTTTTTGATGGGACCACCGAAGGCAGCGCCGAACTGGTTCTGCACGAGAGTAGGCTTGCGATTCTCGCGCGGCTTGAAGAATCCGACGGCGTTCAGTCTGGTGTTGCGCAGGTATTCCCACGCCGCGCCATGGAACTGGTTGGTGCCGCTACGGATGCTGGCGTTGATCACCGCGCCGCCGGCGCGGCCGTACTCGGCCGAGTAGTTGTTGGTCTGCACCTTGAACTCGGCGACGGCGTCCGGCGAGAGCTGGACCACCTGGTTCGAGAAGCCCTGGTTCGACGTGCCGTAGGAGTTGTTATCCACGCCGTCCACGACGAAGTTGTTGAGCGAGCTGCGGAGGCCGTTCACGTTGAACGACGCGTCTCGCGAGACGGAAATAGCGGATTTGCGCACGCCGGGGGCGAGCAGCGCCAAGTCGGCGTACGAGCGGCCGTTGAGCGGGAGGTTGACGATCTGCTGGGAGCCGATCACCTGGCCGCGGTCGCTCGAATCGGTTTCGAGCACGGCGACAGCGCCGGAAACCGTAATGCTTTCGGCCACTTGGCCGACCTGTAGAATTAGGTCGACACGCTGGCGGGCATTCACGGTGACGGTAAACTGCTCGGAGACGGCGCGGGAGAAGCCCTGGCGTTCGGCCGTAACCTTGTACTGTCCGATGCGGACGTTTCCAATTTCGAAATTGCCGTTGACGTCGGTGTCTCGGGAGACGGCAACGCCGGTCTGGATGTTCTCCAGCGTGACTTTGACGCCTGCGATTACCGATTGA
The DNA here is from genome assembly GCA_964449665.1 of uncultured Solibacteraceae bacterium. Classification (GTDB taxonomy): domain Bacteria; phylum Acidobacteriota; class Terriglobia; order Bryobacterales; family Bryobacteraceae; genus JAFLBB01. The sequence continues at coordinate 4,599 of CAYUZM010000177.1, read as the reverse complement.
GTGGAGTCGCGGACCGTGCCCAGCACGGTCGCCGTTTCAAATTGTGCAAACGTTGGCAACGTTGTCATTGCCAGTGCGCACACGTAGCGCAAAAGTTTTTTCATAGGGTAGACCTCCTGAAGGAACACCCGGAGTATCGCACTTGGATATGTAAGCGACGTTGCCCCAGTGTTACGAACAGATGTCAACTAGTCTACCGGATAATCGACCGGGTGCGTAGCCAATCTGCAAGCCGGGCGGGCCAACTGCCAAGGGTTGCGTCCGACCACGCCAACCCGACGCCATGCGGCCCCTTTTCATAGATATGGAGCTCGGCGGGTACGCCGGCACGGCGCAAGGCGAGGTAGTAGTAGACGCTGTTCTCCGGGGGAACGCCCGTATCGGCGTTGGTGTGGAAGAGGAAGGTGGGCGGTGTTTCGGGCGTCACCTGCTGGTCGGTGGAGAGCCACGCGGCGAGCGACCGGTCTGGGTTTTCGCCGAGCAGATTACGCTTGGAGCCCTGGTGGGTCCAGGGTTCGGTGAAGGTGATCACGGGGTAGGAGAGGATGGCAAAGTCGGGCCGCGAGGAGGTGCGCTCGATGGCGTCGGGCGAGGAGGAGTCGCCGCGGTCCCAATGGGTGGAGAGCGAGGATGCAAGGTGGCCCCCGGCGGAGAATCCCCAGATGCCGATGCGGTTGGGGTCGAGGCGAAACTCGGGCGCGCGGGTGCGGACGGTGCGGAGGGCGCGGGCGGCGTCGCCGATTTCGATGGGGTGATGGTAGGTGGGGCCGAGGCGGTATTTCAGCACGAACGCCGAGATGCCGAGCGAGTTCAGCCACTGCGCGATTTGTTTGCCTTCGTGGTCGATGGCGAGTCCGCCGTAGCCTCCGCCAGGGCACACGATGACAGCGGCGCCGTTGGCGCGTTCGGGCGGCGCGAGCCAGGGGGTGAGCGTGGGGATGTCTTTGTCGGCGGTGCCGAGCGCGCCGGGCGCTCCGTCTTTCCAAAGGGGGAACGAGGGCGGATCGGCGGCGGGGCGCTGCGCAAATAGAGGAAGGGCGAGGCAGAGCAACAGGGCAAAACGCATGATGTCTATTCTGCCCGTTTTTCGCCGAGCAGGTTCGCCAGCGCCGGGCCAAGTTGCTCATGCTCGAAAACAAAGCCGCTCTTCCGCGTGGCTTCGGGCAACACGTGCTGGCTGGCGGTGACGACGCTCGCCATTTCACCGAACATGAGCCGCACAACGAACTCGGGAACGGGAAGGAGCGCCGGGCGTCGCAGCGTGCGTCCGAGCAGGTGCGTGAATTCGGAGTTGCGAACGGCGTTGGGCGCGGCGGCGTTCAGGGGCGCATTGAGATCGGGCGTTTCGATGGCATGGATGAGCAGGCGGATCATGTCGTCCAGGTGGATCCAACTCATCCATTGCTCGCCCGAGCCGATCTTGCCGCCCACGCCCCATTTGAACGGGGGCAGCATCTGTTCCAGCGCACCGCCGCCGGGGTGCAACACGATGCCGATACGCACCGGAATGACGCGAATGCTCAACTCGCGCGCGCGGGCGGCGGCCTGTTCCCATTGCACGCAGACTTCGGGCAGAAATCCAGCGCCGGGTTTCGACGATTCGGTGAGCTTCTCTTCGCCCCTGTCACCGTAGTAGCCGATGGCGGAGGCGCAGACGAGCACTTTGGGCTTTTGCTGGACCTTGGAAAGCGCCGAGACGAGCAGATTGGTGGAATCGACGCGGCTGGAACGGATGCGGCGTTTGACGTCGGCTGTCCAACGCTGCGCAACGGGTTCGCCGGCCAGGTGCACGATGGCGTCGGCGGCTTCGAGGGAATCGAGCGGCGGCTCGGCCGTGGCGGCATCCCAGATGGAGAACCGCGCGGCGGCGAGCATGCCTTTCTTGGGCGCGCGCCCCAGTAGATGTAACTCGTGTCCGCAGGCATCGAGCTGCGCCACCAGGCGATTGCCAAGGAAACCCGACGCTCCGGTTAAGGTAATTCGCATCCCGCTCCGTTCCAACCCACTTGGCTATTCTAGTCTGCTGCTTCCAGGAACGCGCACGACGGAGCCGTCGGCCCTGTGCGCTTTGTCCGAATCGCGCACGACGGAGCCTTCGGCCCTGTGCGCTTTGCCCGAATCGCGCACAACGGAGCCTTCGGCCCTGTGCGCTTTGCCCGAATCGCGCACAACGGAGCCTTCGG
>CAYUZM010000177.1:0-2316 GCA_964449665.1 uncultured Solibacteraceae bacterium | reverse complement strand
CCCTGTGCGCTTTGTCCAACGCGCGCACAACGGCGCGCTCGCCCGCGTCCCTATATGAGACGAAACGGATCGCAGCCGGTTGACCGGATGTGCGCGATTTCGCGCAAATAGGCATCCACGCTGGTTTTGCGTTTCATGCCGTCGAGCGACATGTAGCGAATCATGCCAAAAACCGGGCGCTCCTGCCATGGCCGGTCATGCAGGCCGAAGCACCACAGGATATTCGTGTAGGTGTTCGGGTCGCGGCCGTCGAGGGCGTATTTATCGTGAAGGTAGACCATGGTGTCGAGCGCGTCTTCGGGCCGCGGCGACCATTCGATGATCTTCTTCCCCCAATACATACGGTAATAGCCGTGGATCTTACCGCGCAGAAGCAATTCGGTCTGTGTGGCGTTCCAAAGCGGGTCGTGCGTGGCGGCGCGCTCGAACTCGTCGCGTGTGTAACTGGGGTCGCGGGTGTCGGGGGCGTGTTTCCGCAGGGTCTCCTTGGCCCAGTTCGGGATGGAATCGAGGGAGCCCGGCTCGGTGGCCCAGACCGCGTGGTTAAAGGCGAGCTCGCGGCGGACGATCAGCTCTTCCAGGAACGGTTCGGCGTGGAGGCCGTTCTCCATCTCGGCGAGCTGCGCGCCCAGCGCCACCTCGTGAGCCGAGATGTGACCGAAGTGGAGATAAGGGCTGAGGTTCGAGGTGGCGTGATCGGAGGGATTGTTGCGGCCGGTGTCGTATCGCTTCAAGTTGTTCGTGAGGAAGTGGTCGAGGTGGCGGCGCGCTTCGGTGTAGCCGCCTCGAAACGTCATCGAGGGGGCGATGGCGTGGTCGATCTCACAAGAGGCCGTGAGCAAGGCGATGTTGTCCGGGGAAACCTCGACGTGCCACTCGGGCCGGGGGGAACTCCATTCCCGGTCGATTTGCACGCGGTCGACGGGTTGCAGCCAGTCGCGCAGCATGCGCTTGATTTTGGGCCGGATCGTATAGGCGCCGTATTCCTTTTTTTCGTGCAACTGCATGGGGCCGATGCAACTGGCATCGACGGCTTCGTAGGCCAGACCGATTTTGGACGGAACGGTTGCGTTGTTGGCCGCGGTGATGAAGGTTGGATAGGCGTCGGTGACGGCGTGCGCGGCATCGGTTGCGAGGCGACAGAGCAGGTCGTTGGGGTCGCTTTTGCGCCGGCGCAAATAGAAGCCGTAGCCGATGCCGCGGCGGGCCAAGCGCGCCTGTGTGTCGGGAACGCCCTCCAGAATGAAGCGGTGGAAACGATCACCGGCGTAAGGATAGGTGCAAGTGAGGCCTTCGTAGACGAGTAGGGGGAGTCCAAACTGGTTGGCTCGCGAAACGGCATGTTCCAGCGCGTGGTTCGATTCCGCGCGCCGGTTCATCTGCATCCAATAGAGGACATACTGCGCGTGGGAGCGCCGGGGCGAGCCATTCAGTTCGCGCACGCGCACATTCAAAGCAACCACCTTATTTGGATGCCCGGGGCGCGGGCACGGATAGAATAAAAGTAGCCAATCATGCGAGCCTGGAACCGGGCAAAACTTCTCTGGGCGTACCTCACCAGACGCGAAGACGTAAACGCGCTGCCGGTGGAGTACATCGTGGAGACCACCGCGAAGTGCAACATCTATTGCCCGATGTGTCCCCGGGAGACCTTTAAGCAGCCCAAAGAGGACATGACCGATGCGATCTTCAACCGGCTGGTGAGCGAAACCGGACGGTCGGCCGAGCACATGATGCTGATCGGGCTGGGCGAACCGCTGCTGGACCGGGCGATCTTCGACCGCATCGAGTATTGCGAACGCCACGACATCCACACGCTGCTTTCGACCAATGGGACGCTATTGGATGAGGCCGCCACGGAGAAGTTGCTCGGCTCGCCCTTGGAGCACATCACGCTGAGCTTCGACGGCTCGACGAAGGAGAGCTTCGAGTTCTACCGCAAGGGGGCGAAGTTCGAGCGGGTTCGGGACAATTTTGTCCGCTTTGCCAAGCGCAAGAAGGAGTTAGGGCGCGGGCCGCAGGTGGTGGTGCAGATGGTGCGCATGGAGGGCAACGCGCACGAGGTGGATGACTTCATGCGCTTCTGGAGCGCGGTGCCGGGCGTGGACGAGGTGCGCGTGAAGGAAGACGAGACGAACCTGATGCGTCCCGACGCCGGGCACATGGGCGACGAGTGGAAACACCCGTGCCACTACCTGTGGCGCGGGGCGATGTATGTGAAGTGGAACGGCGACGTGTATCCGTGCTGCCAGAGCTACATGCTGGCGGGTGAGCCGGTGGGCAACGTGGGACGGCAGACGATGCCGGAGATTTTCA
>CAYUZM010000176.1:0-8900 GCA_964449665.1 uncultured Solibacteraceae bacterium | reverse complement strand
GGCTTTGTACGTGTACTTGTAGCCGTGGACGGGGAAATCCTTGCGCAACGGATGCCCCTGCCAGTCGTCCGGCATGAGAATGCGCTTCAGGTTCGGATGGTTGCGGAAGCCGATCCCAAACAGGTCGAAAACTTCCCGCTCATACCAGTCGGCAGCCTGCCAGACTCCGTAGACAGAATCGATTTCGGGATGCTCGCCCGGGAGCTTGCACTTGAGGCGCAACCGGTAGCGGTTGCGGATGGAATGGATCAGGTAGACCAGCTCGAAGCGCGGCTCCATCGGATACCAGTCCAGACCCGTGAGCCCGCTCAGGCGCTCGGCGCCGTGCTGGTCGCGCAACAGGGTGCAGACGGCGGCGATGTGCGCCGGATCGATATAAAGCGTGACTTCGCCCCGTTCGATGGAAGCTTGCTGCAGGGCGCCGGGAAGGGCGGCGACGGCCTGCACATGGGGAATTTGCTGCAATTCTTCGGTCAGCATGGCGGTAGTTAGTCCTCACCGCGGGTCTTCGACCAATCGAGGACCCCTTTCTTCCAGATGTAGAAGAAGCCGCTGAGGATGAAAATGACGAACACGAACATTTCCAGGAAGGCGAACATCTTGAGGTCCTGGAAGACGACCACCCACGGATAGAGGAACACGGCTTCGATGTCGAACAGGATGAAGAGCATCGCCACCAGGTAGAATTTCACGCTGAAGCGTTCGCTGGCGGTGCCGATGGGGACCATGCCGCTTTCGTAGGGCATGTCCTTGATCTTGTTCTTGACCTTCTTCCCCAGCAGGAAGCTCACGCCGACGAGTCCGCCGGCCAGCGCCGTGGCCAGCAGGATCTGGATGAGAACCGGAAAATAGACCTCTAAGGGCGAAGTGGGCATGTGGATCGGGTTCGGAGTTGGCGGCTAACCTTTGACTATAATGAGCAGCGTAAGCGGGTGTCAAACCGGAGGCTTCCGGAGACCCCTACCGAGCATGACTTCCAACCCTACAAATTTCATCGAAATTGTTTTGAATGGCGAAAAGCGGCAAGTGCCGGCGGGCCTCAGCGTGGCCGGGCTGCTGGCGCACCTGGGCATCACCGCGGACCGCGTGGCCGTGGAGCTAGAGCTGGAAATCGTTTCGCGCCCGAGATGGGCGGACACGATGGTGGCGGCCGGGGCGCAGGTGGAAGTGGTGCATTTCGTGGGCGGCGGCTAAGGCGGCGGGCGGCTTCCACCGCTCTACCAATGCTGGTGGCGTGTTGGCCGAAGGGACGCAAGATATTGTAGACATTCGGGTTGTTCTTGACACCCCCACCCATTCCAGTAGAATCGAAATCGGCATTCACAACTGCACGGAACAGGTGGATTATGTTCAAAACAAAAAAGAGCCGTCCTGAAACTCTCCCCATGGAACGGACTTCGACCAGCGCCGATGTGGCGCGGTTAGCCAGTGTGTCGTTGCGCCAGCTGCAATGGTGGGACGAGCAAAAGGTGGTCAGCCCGCGCCATGAGGGGCACCGCCGCATTTATTCGCCGGCCGAGGTGGTGGAAATCACCGTCATCGCCGAGCTGCGCCGGAAGGGCTTTTCGCTCCAGAAAATCCGCCGCGTGTTGAAATTCTTACAGAAGGAAATGGGCAAGAAGCTGGCCGATGTGTTCTCCGGCGCCGACATGCACCTGCTCACCGACGGCAAGTCGATTTACCTGGAAGACAGCGAAAAGCGCGTGATCGACCTGTTGAAGAATGCCAAACAACCGATGTTTCTGGTTTGCGTGAGCGACCAGGTGCGGCGGCTGCAGGCGACGCACCGCAAACCGGCGCGTTCGGAGACGGCGCTGCCCGCGCGGAAGTCGCGCGCGGCGGTTTAAGAGGGCGGTTTAGCAGTGCGCCCGCGGCGGGGCTCGGGCGGCGACACTGCCCCGGCAGGGCTTCCGCGGCCCGCGGCAACGGGTATACACTAACGAACGTTATGAAGATCATCACGAAGATTGCGCTCACGGTGTGCGCGTTCACGCTGCCGCTGGCGGCACAAAAAAAAGCGCCGCCGGCGCAGGAGCAGAAGTGGATCACGGCCGTGCAGGCCAACGATCTGGCCGGGCTTGAGAAGATCATGTCGCCCGATATCATCTACGCCCATTCCACCGGGATCGTGGAAACACGCGCGCAATATCTGGCCAAACTGAAGAGCGGCGACCAGAAGTACGCCACCATCGAATACCTCAACTACAAGACATTCGACCTCGGCCAGGCGCAGGTGGTTTCCGGTGTGATTCGCATGACCGGCGCCACCAAAGGCGTTCCCTTCGATAACAAGCTGCAGGTGTTGCATGTGTGGTCGAAGGCCAAAGACGGCAGCCTGCAACTGGTGGCGCACCAAACCACCCGGCTGCCGTAGGGCGCGGCGCGGGCGTGAGTTTTCCATCGGGCGTGAGTTTTCCATCCCAATGGCCCGGCGTCTTTCTTGTCTTTGAGGGCATTGATGGCGCCGGGAAATCCACTCAAATTCAGCGGTTGGGCGCTCGTCTGCGCGAAGCGGGCGAGGAGCCCGTGATGTCGCGCGAGCCGACCGATGGCGAGTGGGGGCGGCGCATCCGCGAGAGCGCGACGACGGGGCGGATGACGGCCGCCGATGAGTTGCAGGCCTTCATTCACGACCGGACGGAACATCTGGAATCGCTCGTGATGCCGGCGCTCGCGGCCGGGCGCATTGTGATTCTCGACCGGTACTTTTATTCCACCATCGCCTACCAGGGGACGCGCCCCGGCGGCGATCCCGAGGCCGTGCGGCGGCAGATGGAGAGCCTGTTTCCGGCGCCGGACCTGGTGCTGTGGTTTGACCTCGAACCGGCCGATGCGCTCGTCAGAATTACGGCGAGCCGGGGCGAGATTCCGAACGAGTTTGAGCGCGAAGAGGGCTTGCAGCGGGCACGCGAGGTGTTCCGCTCGCTCAGCGGCGATCTTTGTGGCGGGCGTCATATTCGCCGTATTGACGCCTCGGGTTCGGAAGCCGAGATCTTTGCCAACGTTTGGAGTGCCGTATTCGGTGAAATTCGAAGAAAACGACCTGAGCTTGCGGCGCGTCTAAATCCTTGAAATAGGCGGAAATGCCTTAGGGCGTGCGCCATCGGTCCGATATATACTGAAAATGATAGGCACCTGGGAGGTTTATCCATGGTCGTTCGCCAATGGCGTTCCTTTATCTTCGTTCCCGCGATCGTAATTGCATGTTCGCTTGCGGGCGGGCTGGTTGGGCCCAACTTGACCGGAGTGAGCGCCGCGGGGAGCGAGGACGACGTCAAGGCGTCCATGAAGACCTTCAGCAAGGTGTATGACCTGCTGGAAACCAACTTTGCCGAGAAGGTAACTCCCGATAAGACTATTTACCGGGGCGCCATTCCGGGCATGCTGCGCACGCTCGATCCGCACTCGAGCTTCTTCGATCCGCGCGATTTCCAACTGCTGCGGGAAGACCAGAAGGGCCACTATTACGGCGTCGGCATGACGGTGGCGCCGCAGAAGAACCGCACCGTGGTGATCGCTCCGTTCCCGGATTCGCCGGCCGCGAAGGCGGGCATACGGCCGGGCGACGTGATCATGTTCGTCAACGACAAGTCGACCGAAAATCTGCGCACGGACGAAGTGGCCGACCTTTTGAAAGGTCCCAAAGGAACGGCGGTGCAGGTGCAGGTTTCGCGCGAAGGCGTGAAGGAGCCGTTGACGTTCAACATCACGCGCGGCGAGATTGAGCGCAAGAGCGTGCAGGATGCGTTTTGGCTGAAGCCGGGCATTCTCTACCTGGACGTGGAACACTTCAACGAGAACACGTCGCGCGAGGTGGAAGAGAACTTCAAGCGCGTGGGCGAGAGCAATGTGAAGGGCCTTGTGCTCGACCTGCGCGACAATCCCGGCGGGCTGTTGAACGAAGGCGTCGCCGTGGCCGACCGATTCCTGCAAAAGGGCCAGGTGGTAGTGAGCCATCGTGGGCGGGCGTCGGCCGAGAAGCGCTACACGGCGCGGCATGGGCGCGCGGGCCTGGAGTATCCGATTGTCGTGCTGGTGAACCAGTATTCGGCGTCGGCGAGCGAGATTGTTTCCGGCGCGCTGCAGGATCATGATCGCGGCTGGGTGTTCGGGCAGACGACGTTCGGCAAGGGCCTAGTGCAGACCGTGTATCCGTTGAGCGAGAACACGGGACTGGCGTTGACCACGGCGAAATACTACACGCCGAGCGAGCGCCTGATTCAACGCGACTACCAAAACACTTCGTTCTTCGACTACTACTACCGCAAGGGCAACGACACGAACAACAAGCAGGACGTGAAGATGACCGACAGCGGCCGCACGGTGTACGGCGGCGGCGGCATTACGCCCGACGAGATGTTCGAGATTCCCAAGGGCAATAAGACCCAGGCGCTGTTCGTGCGCAGCTATGCGTTCCTGAACTTCACGGCGGCCTACCTTGCCTCGCACGACCGCGCCAAGATCACCAGGGAGTGGGCGCCGGACGAGGGCGTGGTGCAGGAGTTCCGCGCGTTCGCCCTGAAGCAGAATATTCCGTTCACCGAAGCCGAGTTCACTGAAAATCTGGACTGGATCAAACAGCAGATTCGCCGCGAAGTGTTCATCAACGTCTTCAACATCGAGGACTCGCGCAAGATGAGCATCGCCACCGACCCGATGGTGTTGAAGGCCATCGACGCGCTGCCGAAGGCGAAGGCGCTGTTGGAGAACGCCAAAAAGATGATCGTGCAGCGGACGGCTCCGCGGCGCGACCAATAGATGACCGAAGACAGACCTGTACCTCAAATCACAGTGCTCGACGCGGGTGGGCAGTACTGCCACCTGATCGCAAGGCGCGTTCGTGAGTTGGGCGTTTACGCCGAAGTCAAACCATCCGATACGCCAGCCGCCGAACTGACGGGCCGCAAGGGCATCATCATTTCGGGCGGGCCGAGCAGCGTCTATGAAGCCGGTAGTCCGACGATGGACCCGGCAGTGTTCGGCTCGGGCTCCGCCGTGCTGGGCATCTGCTACGGCATTCAGCTCATGGCGCATCTGATGGACGGCCACGTCAAGAAGGGCGAGAAGGGCGAGTACGGCCATGCGCGCGTGGACCTGTGCCTGGGCGGTCCGCTGTTTCACGGATTGAGCGAGCGCGAGCAGGCGTGGATGAGCCATCGCGACCAGGTGGAGCGCGTCCCAGGCGGCTTTGCGCTGATGGGGAGCACGCCGACGTGCCCGATTGCGGCCATGGGCGACGAGGCGCGGCGGTTGTATGGCGTGCAGTTTCATCCCGAGGTGGTGCATACGCCGCGCGGGCAGAAGCTGCTGGAGAACTTTGTCTTCCGCGTGGCGGGTTGCGAGAAGGACTGGGACCCGCGAGGGCGCTTGGGATTGCTCGAAGAGAAGATTCGCGAGGTGGCCGCGGGCCGCAACATCTTCTTCTTTGTGAGCGGGGGGGTCGATTCGTCGGTGGCCTATACGCTGTGCCTGCGGGCGCTGGGCCCGAAGCGGGTACATGGAGCCTACGTGGACACGGGGCTGATGCGCGAGGGCGAGACCGAATTCGTGCGCGACGTGTTCACGGCGATGTCGCCCGAGACGTTCACGGTGGTGGATGCTTCGGCGGATTTCGTGGGCGCGTTGAAGGGCGTGGTGGACCCGGAGCGCAAGCGCCACATTATCGGCGAGATGTTCGTGACGGTGCAGGACCGCGTGCTGGCGTCGGGCCACTACACCGATGGCGACTGGATTCTCGGCCAGGGCACCATCTATCCGGACACGATCGAGAGCGGCGGCACGGCCAAGGCGGACCTCATCAAGACTCACCACAATCGCGTGGCGGGCATTCAGAAGTTGATGGACGAGAACCGCATTATTGAGCCGCTGACGTCATTCTACAAGGACGAAGTGCGGGCCATTGGACGCGAGCTTGAGCTGCCGGCCGAGATGCTGGACCGGCATCCGTTCCCAGGGCCGGGGCTGGCGATTCGGCTGCTGTGCTCGGATGAGAGCAAGCCGGTGGTGAAGCGCGAGGAGGGGTTCCTGTTGCCGGTGCGGTCAGTGGGCGTGCAGGGCGATTCGCGCAGCTACCGCTCCGCGCTGGCGCTGGAGACGATCAGCCAGGAGGCGCTTGACGAAGCGACGGAGACGATCAACCGGCTGACGGACGTGAATCGCGTAGTGGGGCTGGCCGGGGCGCACGCGCCGCTTGCTTCGCTCACTTCGTCTCCGCACTTCATTGATGCGCAGCGGCTGGCCCGCTTGCGGCGGGCCGATGCGATTGTGCGGCGGCTTTGCCATGACCGTGGATTCGAAAACAAGGTCTGGCAGTTTCCCGTGGTGGTGGTGCCACTGGGCACGGCGGAGCGTCCCGACAGCGTGGTGTTGCGGCCGATCGATTCGATCGACGGCATGACGGCGCAGGCGGTGCTGATGGAAAGCGCGCTGTTGCGCGAGATGACCGACGAGTTGCTGGCGGTGCCGGGCATCTGCGCGGTGTTCTACGACCTGACGCACAAGCCGCCGGGCACGATTGAGTGGGAGTGACGGCGGCGGGGCCCGCCGAGTGGGGGCGAGTGGCGGGCTATGGCCGATGGGAGAGTAGCTCGCGGCGCGGAGTGTAAAGTATTTTTCTTTGCGCGTGACGTCAAGCGACACACGTAAGTGGCTGACGGAGAAGCGCCGGGGCGAGATGACGCGTAAAGTGTGCGTGTAAAAGTGTAAAGTTGGCGGGCACGTGTGGGCGGTGCGGCACGCAAGGTTCCTCCGAGGCGAGGATAGCTCACGGCCCGAAACGGCCAGCGGCCGATGTGCGGGAAGTGAATGAAAGCATGGGCCGGGGGGCAGAACGAATTCGCTGTGACCGGGACCACGCACGGGGACGGATCGGGGGCCTCGCGGTCAAATGCGGTGGAAGCCCTTCAGGATTTCGCGTGTCGCATAGCGTAGCGCGATGGGGCGGCCGTGGGGGCAGCTCATCGGGAATTCGCACTCGGCCAGCGTACGCAGCATCCATTCCATGCGCGTGGCGTCGAGGGGCATGTTGATCTTGATGGCGGCGCGGCAGGCGATGGAGGCGGCCATCTCTTTGCGCAGGTCTTCGAAGTTGGCCTGACGCAGTTCCTTCTCCGAGATTTCGAGGATCTCGAACACCACCTGCTCCACTTCGCTCGCGCTGAGGGCGGCGGGGGCGGATTTGACGGCGATGGTGCGCGGGCCGTACGGCTCGGCATCGAAGCCGCTCTGTTCGAGCTCCTGCCGGATGCGGTCGAAATCGATGGTTTGCGCGGGCGTGAGTTCGAGCACCAATGGCAGCAGCAGTTGCTGGCGCTCCACTTCGCCCGAGGCCATCTGGCGGAGCACCTGCTCGAATAGGATGCGTTCGTGGGCGACGTGTTGGTCGATCACCCAGAGGCCGTCGGGTCCGGCGGCGATGATGAAGCTGTCGTGGAGCTGGCCCATGGGCTGGAGGTCGCGCAGGATGTCGAGGGAGGCCGAGGGGTCGGCGCTGAGGCCGGGAGGGAGCGGACCGTGCGTGTCCGGGACGCGGCGTAGCTTGCCGGATGCGGCGGCGGGGATGTGGGTGTCGAAGGTGATGGGCGGCCCGCCGGCGAAATCGAGACGCTGCGAGAATGCCTGTTGCGGTTGGTGGAGGGTGAACTCGGGCAGTTGCTCGGGGCGTTCGCCGACGCGCACGGGTTCGCTGACTTCGGGCGGGAAGGGTGCGTCTTCGAGGCGCTGGGTGAATTCCGAATACGGCAGTCGCGCACCCGGCTGCGCGGGCGAGGCGAAGGCGCCGAGGGGCGCGCTGGAGATGGAGCGTCCGGCGAGGAGCGAGTCGCGGACGGCGTCGCGAACGAAGTCGTGCACGAAGGAGCCGCTGCGGAAGCGGACTTCCACTTTGGACGGATGCACGTTGACGTCCACCTCTTCGTAGCTGCAGTTAAGAAAGAGCAGCGCGAAAGGATAGGCGCTGGGCGGCATCAGATTCTGATAGGCGGCGTGGATGGCGTGGAGCAGCAGGCGGTCGCGGATGAGGCGGCCATTGACGAATAAGTAGATGGAATTGCGGTTGAGCTTTTGAATGTGCGGCGGCGAAACGAAGCCGCGGAGGGTGAAGGTGTGCGGCTCGGAGTCGTCATCGGCGGGGACTTCGCGGGTGCGTTCGCCGAGATCGACCAGTTCTTGGAGCACGTTCGATCCGAACACTTGGAAGACGCGCTCGCGCAGCTCTTCGACGGGCGTGACGGCGATGAGTTCGCGGTTTTCGTGGAGCAGCTCGAAGCCGATGGACGGGTAGGCGAGGGCGTAGTGGGTAACGAGCGAGGCGATGTGCGCGAGTTCGGTTTGTTCGGAGCGGAGGAACTTTTTGCGCGCGGGGACATTGAAGAAGAGATCGCGGATGGTGAGGATGGTGCCGCCGGCGAGGGCGGCTTCGTCGCAACGGTGGAGTTTGCCGCCGGAGATTTCGATGCGCGTTCCTGTGGACTCCTCCTTGGCGCGCGTTTCGAGCGTGAGGCGCGAGACGGAGCCGATGGAGGGCAGCGCTTCGCCCCGGAAGCCGAGCGTGGCGATGGAGAGCAGGTCTTTCACGTCGCTGAGCTTGGAGGTGGCGTGGCGCTCGAAAGCGAGCAGGGCGTCGTCGCGGAGCATGCCGCAGCCATCGTCGGTAATGCGGATGAGGCGCCGGCCGCCGGCCTCGGTTTCGACGCGGATGCGCGTGGAACCGGCGTCGAGCGCGTTTTCGAGCAGCTCTTTGACGACGGAGGCGGGGCGTTCGACGACTTCGCCGGCGGCGATCTTATTGGCAACGACGTCGGAGAGTACGCGGATGCGGCCCATAAAAGAAACACGCGGCCGCGCGGGCCGCGTGCATGAAGTTAGTGTAGCTCGCGGTGGGAGGTCTCAGTCGATGACGG
>CAYUZM010000175.1:0-8911 GCA_964449665.1 uncultured Solibacteraceae bacterium | reverse complement strand
CTGCCTGCTTGCAAAGTGCAGCGGCTAGGACAATTGCGATATATTGACCGTTGGATAGTACAGTCGGGAACGAGCGAAAGCGTTCCACGGTCCGAGTATGGTTGGACATTTCACAGACCCTCTCCTCAACCGCACAAGGGCGCGGTATCGTCAGAACGTGTTGTACGCTGTTTCAAGGCGCAGCTACGAAAACCTACGCAGAATTCTCGCTATTATACACCCAACTCGTCGAAATACTACGAAGAACTTCTTGAATGGGCACTTCAATTTGATGAGCGCGCCGCGCTGAGGTTGCGTTGCACAAGGGACAGCTTTGGTAGGTCCGCGAGATGGAATTATGTGGCACGTTGAGGTACACTTTACGAAGACTGTGCTATGGAGCCATCGGACGAGAATCGCGTCGCACCCAGGAGGCTTTTAAGCGGCTTGGGCTTTCCGGTAGCGGGAGGGGCGTTATTGATCGCCGCCGGGGTGGTGATCGTTATCCTCAGTGATACCGCATGGCTGAGCGAGAGGTCGCCTAATCCGCCGCCATCGCCACCAGTGCATCCGGGATCCCACTCCTTGCCTACACAGGGGCCACGCGTACTGTCGACAACTGGCCCAAAGTCCGGCGTTGACGAAGCAACGCACGCACCGCAAGTACCGCTGCTGCCCCATCCACCCCTACTCCATGCCAGTCCCCCTGCACCAACAGCCGTAAGCTCTAAGCTGAAACTGCGAGAGCATAGCATACCACCGAGTTCACTGCACGCTCCGAAAGTGCCCTTTACAAACCCAGTCTCGACGTCTACCTCTAAGGCTGAAGAGCTGCAACTAGACTTTCGCGTGTTCGCGGGCGACCATATAGTCGCGCCAGAGGGGAATTTGTCTATGGAGGATATAAGTCATCGTCGCCTGGGATTCGCCATTGGACTGAAAGGACAATTGGCGGCAACGGATCAAGTGCGGGTTGAATGGTGGGTCGACCGGGATCGGAAGAGCTATTTCGACTTTAAGGCGGCGGATCCCCATCTAACGAGCAAACACAATTACGATAACCTTCGGCCTTGGCCTGGGACATACGAAGTGCGGCTGTTACTCAACAACCGCGTTGTAACGACTCGCCGATTCTCACTATCCCAGAGATCCCCTGAATAGTCTCCAGGTCGGACTGCGGCAGCCTAGCCCCACGTCCAACATCGTTCACATTAAGTAGAGCCTGTCCGATATTCCGGCGATTTCGTCTCGCGAACCGGATGCAGCGCCGGATGTGGCAGCGCCCGGCTTTGTATGCACGCTTTCGCCGGGCATCACGACCTGATTTCGCCGATCTATCTTGCTTTCGCCACACTACCAGCAATACTTCGAGTAAGCCGGCCCGCCGCTTACTTGAAGTTGCCTCGCTGATCCGCCGGTAAGGTCAGCCGGCTTTGCGAAACGCCATCTTTTCACGCTTGTCCAACCCCGCCAGCAGCCACAGATCGTGTGTCAGCACATTCCAGGCCACCAGCCGCGCCTGATTCCGATGCCCCTTGGGCAGCAGCGGCGATCCCAAAAACGCATGCTTGAAGATCGCAATCCGCGCTTCGGTCTGGCCGCGCCGCTGTTGCAGCTCGCGAAAGGACGTTTCCTTCAGCCGCATCCGCAGCAGGCTCGCATCCTTCGGCGCAATCGCGTTGACCACCTTCCGCTCGGCCAGCCACTGACGTGTCGCCTTGCTGTCGAAGCCGCGGTCGCCCACCACACACCGCACCCGCCGCGGCCCTTCCCGTTCCAGGCTCCGTTTCAACAGTACGGTGTCGTGCTCCGGATTGCCGCACACCAGTTCCCAATCCGTGATGAGCCCGCACTCGGCTTCGGCCAGCAGCAACTGCGATCCGAACTCCACTTCCGCGCCCGCCTTGCCGCGCACGTACACCGCCGCGTGCCCTTCGTACAAGCTCAGGATCTTCTCCTCGTTGGCCACCTGCCGCTCGCCGATGATCCTCTCGTGCGCCTGCTTCACCGCCCACGGCAGCCGCTGCAGAATCGTGTCCATACGGTGGATGATGACCTGCGCCTCGTCCCGGCTCAACTCCGTCTCCGCCCAGCGCTGCTCCAACAGATCCCGGTGCCGCCGCGCATGTTCGGCCACCGTCTTCACCTGGCGCTTCATCTTCCGCAGCGTCTGCTTCCGCCCCTTCCTGTTTCCCGCCCGCCGCGCCTGCCGCGTCATCTCCATCGCCAGCCGGTTCATTGTCCGCAGAAACTCCTTCGGTTCACGCATCCGCACCTTCAGCCCCCGGCGGCGAATCAGCATCGTCGCCTTCATCAGCGTTCGCGTCGCGTCCCGCAGCAGCACCCAGTCGGCCGGATAGTGGATGTTCAGCTTCACGCAGGTCGAGTCCAGGAACTCCGTCTCCAGGTCCAACTCCTCATTCAGCTCCAACGGCTCGTCCTTCTGTGCCGCAGCATTGAGCAAGGTGTGAATCACTTCCCGCAACTCGCTCTGTTCCAACATGTCCTGGTAGAGCTGCAATTGGCTCTTGCCCGGAATGCGCACCTCGCCCAACCGGCTCAACCGGCAGAACCACTGCAGCAGCGGCGAATCGGCCAGCCGCGCCGCGAACGAGCGGAAACTCCCGCCCACCAGCAGGCGCGCCACCGTGGTCCGCAGCGCCACCGCCGCCATCCGCTGAAACAGCACCTGGTCGCCGGCGCACATCCCGGCCTCGGTCTGCCCCTTTTCGGCCGCTTTGGTTTGCCACTCCTCCAGCCGGCGTTTCAGCGACAGCCGGATAAACGCCTCTTCGGCCCGGCTGGCCTGCAAGATCTCATCGATCCGCTCCAGCCGTTGGCGCCATGTGCGGTAGTCGATACTGCCCAGAACAGTGGCTACCGGGGGGTGGAGATCTTCTTGTTCGGGCAGCAGCGGGGGAAGTGTGAGGAACAACTGCTCGGCCAGCATGAGCAATTATAACGGCCTTCTTTGGCGGTTTCGAACAAATTTGTGCCGTTTTGTTTTAGAGTCAAATCGCCCCAAATCGCTCACTGCCGCAGCGCCGCGCCATTACGCTTTCATCGGACAGGCTCTAAGTAGGCTAAGATCGACACCTAACTCTATCGTTTCCAGAAGCATAGAACAACAAGTATCATCATTCCAATGTACATAAGGGAAAATATGCCTGCACTTGGCCCACCAGGTAACAGCGATGCTGCCGGTACAGCAATACAGACGATGCCGAACAACGAAAAACTCCGGCCCAACGCGCCCGCACCGCGCAAGCTGCTCCCGCGCGTATATTCCCAAATGACATGAGGCGTCTCGTACAGCGACACCGGAATAACCTCGAGGGCTAATAGGGGCGTCGCAAATACATAAGCGCACAGGCTAAGTATAATTAGGCTGTGCACGATAAAAAACACCCACAGTCCGGCGAGAGGTTCGGCGGTAGATTGGGCGAGGTGCTGGTTGAGCCTGTTCATCGCCGAGAATGCAGACGCGTGGCCAGCCATCATGAGACAGGCTGGAAGGACAAACGCTGTGGTTATTAACGTAAGCCGTGCAAGCCATATGTCAAGAAAGGCAACGACCGAGATCCAGAGTTGCTTAAGAAAGTGAGCTATGAATTCAATGATCACTACGCAAATCCAAATTGGCACTCTCAACGCAGCCACAAATGTGGCAATAAGTCGCGGTGGAGTTCCCACTAGGATTTGATCGTATGACTTAGGTATGTAGCGATCCTCCTGAAATCTTAGCGCGGCATGCATAACCAGTCCAACCCCAAGTAGGCCTACGGGAAACCAGTGCCACGGGGAGGTTAAGCCGATCAGTGAAAGAGCCATGAGCAAAACCTCACCTACTTGTGTTTTACTTAACATATCGGCCAGCAGCGGTTTGATCAATGCTGATACAAAGAACGCGACCTGCAACGTTGCTCCCCACAATGTGAGTAGATGCGCAAGGAATGATATTGCGCTCGAAGACTCCAGGTTTGAATCGCTGACTGACCCCATGATCGCTCGAAAAAGCCATGAACTTGCGAGCAACGCAATGGCCACGGCCATCCATTCAGGAGCGTCGAGGTACTCTATCCGAGTTTCATACCCCCAGACGATAATAGATGTGAGTATCCAATACCAAGGCACTCGCCATCGCAGGCGACGGTGAGCAAACAGCACGGCAATCGCCAGCGCCAAAGTAGGAACCTCAAGTCCAGCGAAAAGAATAGTAGCTCCGGCGGCTCGTCCAAGAAGATAGACAAAGACGACGCAAGCGACAGTGTAGAGCAGCCCAACCCAAGTATGCTCCATAATGCGCGCTGCAATATCAAAATAGGCTGGTTCACCTCCGGTATCAGCCGATATGTACCTGGAACGCATGTTGCTGATGTTAAGTCTCTTAAAGAAGACTAAACCTGCCGCTGTAAAGGCAATGCCACCAGCGGTTATGAGGGTCCAGCCAAGTATTGTGAGAGCGTTCAACGAGCGGCCTCCCTGCTCCAGCCGAATAGACGTCTGTAAGAGTCTACAACGGCGCACTCAACGCTGCAACTCAACTCAATGGCTCGTCGTCGTTCGGAAGTATGCGATCAATTACGGAGCGAATTGCTTTTGTGGGTGCAAACGCAGAATCGACAAAGTGTTTGAACCACGGCCTGTCGGCGAACTGCCTAAGAATTGACAGCGCTTTTGCTAGCGACTCACGCTCTTCGGCTGTTGGGAGCTTCTCATGCTCCTGCCGAGGCGATTCTTGATGGCCGCTTTGATTTTCTTTCATAGAATGGGAAGACGCGGGAGGTCCAACGCTAACATCTCCACAACGCTGATGTAGGGAGAAGTTGCGAAGGCTCGCGCGGGATTATTGTTAAGGGAATAATGAAGAGTGTAGTGTGCGCCTCGACCGGGCGCAGCGCCAGTAGTAACCATTAGTTATTATAACACATAATAGGGTATTTACTTCACTCAGGTAGCCCCTATGGGTTGTGGTCGCCCGCGCCTACGGCCGCGCATTTGACCATAGCCTTGTAGGGGACAGGGGCAACGGCGACTGCCTGCTGCACGAGGCAATGGAAAAGCTTGCCCCGGTTCCCGAACAGGCGGCGATTTAGTCTGAAGGTGAATTCGTCGAGGTAGTAATCGAGATGCTCGTGTGTCACTGCTCCCAGGTGGGTACCCATGAGCCATCGTTTAAGCAGCGGTACCACTCGATGCACCCGTGGCAGCAACTCGGATGCAGTCTTTTTCTTGCCACGCAGAAATGGGGCGTCATGAACGTAGCCCATGGTTTCAACCGGCGAGTAGCCGAGCCGCGCATCTGTTTGGACTATGCTTCCGGGCGTGATCTCTTCTTCGACAAACGGTATTGGTAGCAGGCAACGAGCCGGACTTGCGGACGATCTCGGACTTCGAAAGATCCACATCGAGAGTCTGCAGAAGCTGTTCGAACAGGTCTTGGCGATGGCGCTGGAATTTGGGGCAATCAAGCTGGGCCGGGTATCGCTGGACGGGACGAAGTTGAAAGCCAACCCCAGCAGGCACAAGTCGATGAGCTACGGACGGATGAAGGAGAAGCA
This sequence comes from uncultured Solibacteraceae bacterium, assembly GCA_964449665.1. GTDB lineage: Bacteria > Acidobacteriota > Terriglobia > Bryobacterales > Bryobacteraceae > JAFLBB01. The sequence goes on along the minus strand of CAYUZM010000175.1, from coordinate 3,371 downwards.
ACAGCAACTTAAGGAAGAAGTGAAGCAGCTGCTGGAACAGCCCGCACCCGCCGACGAGCACGAAGACCGCCAATATGGAGGCAAGCGCGGCGACGAGCTGCCGGAAGAACTACTGCGGTGAGAGACCCTCGGTGCTGGCGTAGACCGAACTGTAGAGGACCACGATCACCCTCGCACTTTCTAAGATGCGCCCCAAATCGCTGACTGACACTCCAGCCTTCGTCCTCGTGCACATCAATGACCGCCGATCCAGCACAAAGATGAAAGGTCCCCAGGAGAGTACCGGCCTCCGGCGCTTTCCGACAGGTGGGCGCAAGACCAGGGGCTATGATGACCGCCGGGTGGTTCCCGGTCAGATTCCAGCTTGAACGAGCGGGGTGCCGCATTGCGATCACAATGTCCTGCTGCAGGCTTCCGCGGTGCGAGGCTGCTGTTCTCAGTTGCGCTGTTCCGTGCATTAGGCATTTATGCTGAGCCAAGCATTTACCATCTCGCGATAGTCCCAAAATGAAAGTTCCTCGACGCTGCGTCTTGCTGTCGCACACAATACGGGCAATTGGCGTCTGAAACGACGATGCTGCTGAACTATGAAGATGCCACCTGGCGCATCGGTACGTCCGGATTCAGTTACCAACCAATCGCGCACCGCCGTGATCGCCAAGGCGGTACCGCCCTTGTGGGCCCGAACATCACGGCCGCTAAGATCCGACAGGGACTTCCGATACCGCCACTTCTCTCGATCCAGGATCAGGCAACTCTTGCTGGAGCGTCCACGCTTGGCGAATTTGAACCCCAAGAATAGACCCAACTCGAAGGGCATGTTATGGCGTGGGAGGCGGGTTCCCGGATCGACCTTCATATATGAAAGGTCGTGAATTCCAAATTGACAGTGTTCGATCATCTGTAGGATCTTCGTAAGCCGCTCTTCTGTGCCGTCATCCTGGTCCAGCGCGCAGCGCGGCTCAAAGCCAAGCGCGCATACTGCGAAGACGATGGCGTCGAATATCTTGCGGTACGAAGGGTCAAATGGGCAGTTTATGAACACGGCAGGAGGCCCGCCCGGTTTTCGATGACTTTCCGTCATGTCCGCTCGCTTCAGGCCTTTCGAGACCGCCGGGTACTCTTGGTCGTCCTTCGCGATTTAGCCGATTGCTTCTTCACGTCGCGCTCCACACGCTCCACTAGATCCCCAAGAACCGCTATTCCGGCGGCGACGAACCCTCCAATCAGGAGCGCCTTGACCGTGGCTTCAAACAATGACGCGCCGCTCTGGTTCTGAACTTGCGGTAGCTGATAGGTCGGTAACTGGTAGTGCGCAATCGGCTCTACACGCCCGAAGGCGTCAATGAGGACAACCTGGCTGGGTTGGTTATCGGCTCCCACCCGCCTCGCGTAGTCCAATGCGGTCGCTTTCGAGGGAAAACTCCAGGCATGCCGTTGCAAATCAACGACATTCCACTTGCCTTGTTCGCCGGGGACTACATGCACCGTGCGTCCTGTGTAGATCAGCACGCTTTCATTCTACCCCTCATAGAAGATCGTCTGATCAACGATGGGCGCATGACAATGGCGAATTTGCCCGCGCGGATCGCAGGTCGTCCCGTGTATTGCGATCACTACCGCCTACCTTGGTCGTCGCGGCATTCAAGCGATAGAAAGATTCGACTTGGGACGGCGCCTTACGGCTGCGGGGGACTATTACCGCCTATGGCGGAGCGAACTGAATGGTGCTGGTCTGTCTGAAGTGCCTTGACTGTCCAAACCAATTCAGGTCGATGCATATCCATGGACTGCGACCTTTGCAATTGCCCAGCAAGCCGTGCAACCTGGTAGCGGATTGCTGGATGGCTTGCCATCGCTCCCCTCGCGGCAGCCGCGATGATCATCGCGTTCAGTTCAGTCAATAGACCGAGCGGCAAGAGTCTTGTAACGGTTGCGTACGCCGCAAGACACACCCGCATGTCCGAATCTTGAAGTGCGGCGACAAGCGAATACTCATTGTTGGGAAGTGCCGAAGGCAATTCGGTTAGGGCTTCGCAGGCCGAAGCCCTAACCTGGGGCTCATCGTCCAGCATCGCCTCCTGAATAATACTCGCTACTTCACCACAAACATCTGAATGAATGCCTGCCATCATCGCAAGGGCCCGTAGTGCTGCTGATCGTTGATCGCTGATGTTGGCACCGTGAATTTGGAAGCGTTGGGCTGTCGACTGCTGATTCATATCTAACGGCGACCGATCCGAGATGCTCCCGTTCGCAAAAGGAACGAGGGTGTCGCCGATCAGTCTGGCCAATTCAGTGTTGACAGCGGCTCGGATATCGCACAGAAACTTGCACAAGACGACCCTGTTCACAATCAAGTTCAACGGATGTTTGATAGTGTTGCATATGGCGTCTACTAGTGGAGTCACTATGGGGGCATCAAGCCATTCTATGTGTGCTGCGACAACATCGAGCTCAAGCGCACCACCACAAACCAAAGCCCTGGCTAAATTGCCGTTGGAATCGGTCTGTGAGATAAAACACTGACTGCTTAGTTCAGGAGGAGGCGGTGTACCATTCCCTGTCCACACTTGGTTTCGGATGCGGTCTGCAATTTGTTCGACTAGTGCCTGCAGTTGGCTCCTCGACGTACGTCGTCCTAAGGGAGCCAGTCGCGCCATGAGACGAAGATCGCTAATCGCAGTGCCAGCGGGCGCAATCGCATCCGCGATGCGCGTCTTTGCGGCGGCGTCGCGAGAAGCGATTGCTTCGAGGAGTTGAAGTACTTCTTCAAAGTCAACGTCTCTGCGTTGCTCCTGAGCCCATGGTAGGCACTTAACCGCCATTGCGGTCCAATCCATTTCACGTAAGTAGGGCACACAACCAGCGATCAAGCGCGCAGCGGCTCCTCGACCGTGCGCCGTTTGACGGGCAAGTTGGAAATCCAAGGCTGTCAGCGCGACACGTTCTGCGTCGAGGGCGGACAACCGAGATCTCAGGTGATACAGTGCTTCCCAACAGGCAACCACAGACGCTTCGGCCTCGCTGGTCGTGGGGCTGCGGTCCACGACAGCCAGCAAGAAGGCAACCACCTCTGGTACCCGCGGATCGGGCATCACATCACTCAAATACCCAACGAGTTCGGCACCGATGTGTGCATGTCGGAGTAGAGTGCTAGCGGTGGCGATCTCGAGCGTGGCATTCACAAAGTCCGGATTCTTCCACTGTATGAGCCATTCTGCGAGTTGTTTCGCCGCCTCATGATTACTGCCATGAATGCAGTGGTGGACTGACTGTTCAATCCAACCAGCCGCGAGCGCCTCCCAAGCCATACGAGCGTGTGCACGCCTCCGTGCATTCCAGTCACCCTCCTTGAAAGCCCGGATGAG
>CAYUZM010000174.1:0-8957 GCA_964449665.1 uncultured Solibacteraceae bacterium | reverse complement strand
GCAAGCAAGGCGGACATTCCGAGGATGGCGTTGAGCGGGGTGCGGATCTCGTGGCTCATGGTGGCCATGAAATCGGTTTTGACGCGGAGGACCTCGGCGGTGCGTTCGTAGGCTTCGGTGATGAGGGCTTCGGTTTGGGCGGCGGCGGGGAATTCGCGAAGCCAGTGAAGCTGGCGCGGGCCGTGCGCGGATTCGAAATCAATCGTGGTGGCCTCGATCACGCGGGAAAAGGCGGGGCCATCGAGTATTACTTTCGCCGGATTGGCGAGGGAGTGGAGGACGGGAACGGTGGTGGGCGGTTCAATGGCAACGACGGCATCGAGGGGGAGACCGACGATCTGACTTGCGTTGCGGTCAAAGAGGCGGGCGGCGGCATCGTTTAAGGCGATAATGACGCCATTGTGAGGCGCGGAAACCAACCCCGCCATAGGGGACTGCTGGAACAGAATCTCCCACGCCTGCCCAGAGTCTCGCACCCGAAAGGATCCCTTCACGCTTCGGACGGGGAATAGCAAGGCGTTCCAAACTATCCACGACGCCCAATTTCCGAAGCCCGCACGATCCGGCGGGGTGGTTGCGGCTTCAAGGCAAAAAGCCGAACCTTTTGGTCGAGCGTCAGCATACCACACAAAAAAGTGCGGATTAGCAAAGCACGTTCAGCGTAATTGCGGAACACTCAGTCTGAATCCGGCCTCGGCTTCGGGTGTCCTTTGACGAGCATGGTGGCGGCGGCGCGGGCGCTGGAGACGCATTCGCCGAGGAAGCGGTGGTAGCGGAGAGGGTTGTAGTAGAGCCCCATGGCGAGGGCGAACAGGTACGTGGCGAGCGTGGGGTTGGAGTGGCGGTAGAAACCGTCATTGCCGTCGCGTAGAAACGCGGCATAACCATATACCCAATTGAGCGGCACATAGCCGCGGTGTTTCTTGAGAATACGGACGACTTCCTGGAAGGTGACGCGGCGGCGGCTGAGGGTTTTGTTGTCGGCCCACATGCGGGAGTTGGCGAAGACCTGATCGACTTTGAGCATGGGGTGGCGTTCGCTGATTTTGAGCCAGAGGTCGTAGTCGAGCGTGAGGTGGAGGTTGGTGTCGAGCATGCCGGCTTCGCGAAAGGCGGAGGCCCGGAGGAAGGCGGCGGGCTGGCAGATGTGGCAGAGGGAGCCGAGGCGCGCGTAGTCGTAGGGGTCGACGGGGTAGCGGCGGATGATGGAGTTATCTTCGGCGGTGTAATAGGCGTCGCCGTAGACGACGGCGGCCGAAGGGTTGGCCTGAAAGGCCTGGACGGCGCGCGAAACGGCGCCGGGCAGGTAGGTGTCGTCGGAGTTGAGGAAAGTGAAGATCTCGCCGTGGGAGCGCAGGAAGCCTTTGTTGACGGCATCGGACTGGCCGCGGTCGGGTTCGCTGGTCCAGGAGAAGCGGCCGGGGAAGCGGCGTTCGTAGTCGCGCAGGATCTCCACCGTGTTATCGGTGGAGGCGGCATCCATGACGATGTATTCGATGTTCGGGTAGTCTTGCGACAGGACGCTGTCCATGGTCTCCGGAAGGAAGCGGCCCATATTGAAAGTGGGCGTGACGATGGAGACCAAGAGAGCGGCGGAGGGCGCGGGTGGCGGGTTCGAGTTCACGGTTTCGAGGTGGACGGGCCGCGCCAGGAGAAGTCCCACACACGGGTGTTGCCTTTGCCTTCGGTGTATTCGATTACGGCGTATTCACCGGGGGCGAGGGGCTGTTGCGGCCAGATCTTATATAGATTGTCGCCGAACTGCTGGCGGAAAATCTCGATGGCTTCGTGCTCTTCGACCAGTTCGTCGCTGACCGGGATTTTCTGCCAGGTTTGGGCGATGCGGACGGCCTTCTTGGGGGCGAGTTTGATGATGGTGAAGCGTTCTTCGCGTTCGAGGCGGAAGTAGAATTCGGGGCGATCGGAGGCGACGGTGTTGGGCGAGGTTTCGCCGTCGAGTTCGAGGGTGGATTTGCCGGCGACCATGGGGATGGGCGAGACGCGTTTGAGGATGGAACGTTTCTTGTCCGTGCGGAGGGCGGTTTCGGCGGCGGGGATGGGAACGAGAGTTGTGGAGTCGCGCACGTAGTAAACGCCGGTTTCGGACGGGACGCGGGCGGCCTGGCGGCGCTGTTCGCGTTCGGCGTTCTCTTCGGCGGCGAGGGCGGCGGATTCTTCCTTGATGGAAGCGGCGCGTTCGGCGCGTTCGGCTTCGGTTTTTTTGAGATCGACCAGAGCGAGGGGGATTTCCTCCCAGTCGCCGCGCTCGGTGGAGTAGTAGCGGACGCGGTCGCCGTTGACGGAGTATTCGCGGACGGCGTGATGTCCGCCTTCTTTCAGGAAGAGGCGGAAGCTATCGGCGAGGAGGAGGGCGGAGGCGGCGAGCAAATAGAGGGCGGCCCGGCACAGCATGATTTCAGTGTAGCCGCGGGGGCGTGCGGGGCGGAAGGGGCGGAGACGGAGTGAGCGATTGCGGCGGGTTGGAGGGGCGTGGTAGCGTCGGGATGTAGGGCACATGTGGGCGCGTAGCTCAGGGGATAGAGCATCTGCCTTCTAACTACAATTTTCAGTTTGTGCATCTGATTGAAACCCAAGCTAAACCGTTCTGCGTCAGCGCGCTATGCTCATATCCAGTTGCGCTACGTTGCTATGATTTGAGCGCTGTTTTGACGTAGTCTCCCCACAAAAGTCCCCACACAGTGGTCCTCACACTACCGCCCCCCATGCACCCCTTTTCGGCGTTGGGTCCCATCTGCCCCTAGTTGCCGCTGCGTTAGTCCTGAAGTCTCATGTCACCACCGGGGGCGCGCTCAACGATACACGGCGTACTTAGTAGCAGCGGACGACAGAATCACTTGACCAAAGTCGAGGTTCCCGCCGAATAACGGGGCATTGAATCGGCCCAAGCTCCGTCCCGTGTAGATCATGATTCCTACCAGTCCCACGTTGGATGCAGGCAACTGCCCCAGAACCTCAGTTGGGATGGTGATGCTACCAGCCGTTGCAGTTTCAGAGCAAAAGAACCCCACTCCGTCAATGACTGGATCATCCCCACTGCCTCCCACCTGTTGTCCTGAAATTCCATAGACCGATACTGTCGCCGGGCCGCTGACTTGCCAATTCACCGTGAGTGGAGCGGTCCGATCAATCGTCCGAATTGCATTTCGATTCAGCCATTCCAGCGGGGGAATACTGCTTGTGGTGGCGTCGAAGGGACCGACATCCAAGCCACCTACGCCAGTGAGGGTATAAGGCCCGATGCTCGTTTTGGGGGCACCACCGGGGATGACGTTTCCGCGCGAGAGTGTCCCCGAATAGGTCCGCGACTGAGATCGCTGAATACGAAGGTTGGTAACGTTTGGTCCATTAAGCAAAAGCACTGGCCCGGCGTCCAACGAAGCCAATGTTGTGGGACCGAACAACAGGTCCTTCCCTCGCCCGGTTCGCCTGAATGTCGTGCAACTGCCCTCTGCCGCGTAAGGTCCCGGCAACTCGGAGATATCCGAGAGGCCATATCGGGCAAAGCGTCCACCCGAGATGTCGTTTATGGAGTCCACCAGAACCCCTCTCTCCAAGGCATCCAACCCCAGTTGTCTACTGAGGTGAAGGATTCCGATAGCGAGCGTTCCGCCACTGGATAACCGGGCCAACTGGGCGGTTTGAAGTATCGGATGCGAGCAGGCCTGATCGCCGGGCTCCGCAATGCTCAAAGTGAAGACGTTGCTGCGCTGGCCATTGCTGAGGCGTACTTGCGCCGGAACGGAACAACCTCTTGGCGCATCATCGGGAATTACCGCCACCACTTGGTCAAGCCCGGCAGTTCCACGGCTTCTACCGGCATAGGCAACCGGGACCGACTTGGTACCAACGATGAGCGAAGCGCTCAGGCCGGGCAGATTTCCGCCGCTGTCGCCGAATCGATCCGACTGAGAATCCGGACCAAGACCCGTACCGTACAGGTCAATTCGCATTCCGGGATAGGCGGGCTTGGTGGCATACTGTCCAAGTGTCGCTGAGGCGTATCGGTTCAACTCCAACTCGCCACGATTAAGCGCCTGGGCTGGCCCAAAGCCTGCGCTATTCGCTGTAAAAATCCCTGGATTCCTTTGAATCACACTCACTCTGGCCGGACTCGTTGCGTTGCCACCGTAGCGCACTGCCACGTTATAGTCACCAAACGGAGCGCCTGAGGGTAATAGCGCGGCCACCTGATTCCTGGTCGTATAGATCATGAGGGCGTCCACCGCTGGGGCACCAGTTAGAGGCGTAAACCTCACTGTCGTCCCGTTCATAATCGACTGCAAAGGAAATGAGGTAGCGAGTACCGTGTTGATGCCGCTCAGTTCGGAACCGATTACCACGAAAATCGAACCTTGCGCGATGTTTGGCGTGTAGCTGGCGGCGTTGAGGACCGGATTTATTGGTCGCAGGGACGGTGCCGCATGAACTGAAAACGTAAGAGATCCAACACATATTGACACTGATACGAGTATCTTCATGACTCCTCCAGGCCACATGATTGTACCGAATACGACACTCCCCGCTACACTGTGAATAGCGGAATAGCCATAACGACGCGAAAGCCGGGCAACCTTCCGATTCGCGGTAGATTCTTTTTGAGCGCCGCACAGGGAGGCGTAATGGCCACTGCCCACACAGAGCTTGCCAAGTGTCTCCAAGACGCTGCGGCGACGTACTCTCGGTGGCTTGAGAAGAGCAGTCGGAATTGGAAGGCGAGGCAACCGCGCCGGTCATTGGAAATGCCCCTGCTCGGCTGGCTCGGCCTCGAATTGGACCAACATGCGAGGTTGTCTGGCAAATCGATCAGCAAGAGGTTCGCAATTCTTCGGAAAGCTCTAAAGCGACACAGTTGCATCGAGCACCTGTCTGAAGCGGACCTAGACTCGATTCGATTGGAATGTGAAGGGTTCGTCGGGGTCGGCATAGCTGCTTTCCACCACAGGGTGGACAATGCGGTATCCGCACATGGGGATATGCCGGTCCTTGCGATTGCGGCATTGAAGAGCCGCGCCAGGATAGCGTACGAAATGGAGTGTTTGGGGCGCATCTACACAGGAGTTGAGGAACTCCGGGTGAAGGCCGGACTGGCGGATCTCGACCCCCTCGGAGCAGGTGAATCGTCGGCGACGTCTGAGCAAGTAGTTCGCAACGCAGAAGCTGATACACACCAGGATGACGCTGTTTCCGAAGAACGAAAGCTGTTGATACGCGAGTTCAAAACACTCGCAAAAAAGAGGTATGGGATCAAGGTAACGGATGAGATGGTGGCCAGCAAGGCGAAGCCTGGGCACTGGAACGACCGCACAATGGTCAGTTGGTGGAAGCGGAATGATTCGGGTTGCAAATCTATTCACGACAAGTTGATTCGGAAGGTCCTCAAACGTGACCCTGCGTCGCTATGGCCGGAGTTGGTGAAGAAAGTTCCCGCAAATCCCACAAATCGTGCGAAACGTTAGGTTGCCTCCTACATTGTAGGAGGCTGTTAACTGGCTTTAGATAAGCGGCACACGCTATCGCAAGAAAGGCCAGAATATGACGAAAAGCAGTTTGGCGGAGCGTCGCTCTAGCAAATCCGCCTCGCACACCAACCCAGAGCTGAACACCAACCCACTCATCAATGAGCATGAAGTTGCTCGCCTTACGGGCATGTCCGTCGCGTCCGTTCGGAGGTGGAGACTTTTTGGCCGTGGTCCGAAATTCGTCAAAATCGGAGCCTCATGTCGCTACAAGATTAGCGACGTGCTCACGTTTCTCGAATCGCTACCGACTGGCGGGGGTGGTCGATGAGGGCGGTGGTGGGGTCGGAACTGGCCCTCACGCCCGGCGAGGTTTCGGTTTACTATTCGGCGCGGGTTCCATGCTTGAAGCAGACCTCACGCCGTGAGTGGCGAGGTCCCTGTCCACTTCACGATGGTGACGACGACAACTTCGCGGTAAACAGTGAGACGGGCAAATGGTTTTGTCACTCGCGGTGCGGGGCGGGTGGCGATGTCTACGACCTCGAAAGGCGGCTGTCAGGGTGCGAGTTCTTCGAGGCGCGCGAAACTGTAGATGTCATTGTCGGGCGTGAGGGTGAAAATGCGCCTGGTGCTACTCGATACCATGAGGCTGCTCCACAGCCCACCCAAAGGCCAAGCGCGGCTGCCCACCCAATTAGGGAGCTTCAGTTTCTCTACCGCGACGCACACAGTGTGACCCGCTTCCGTGTCATGCGGAAAGAGTTTGTGATCGACGGAAAGCCTGACAAGTCATTCAGCCAAGCGCGCTTGGAGGATGCGCGATGGATCGCCAACATGGACGGCGTGGAACTGGTGCCCTATCGACTGCCCGAGATGTTGAAGATGCGAGAGTCTCCTGTTTACGTAGTGGAGGGAGAAAAGTGTGTTCACGCTGTGGCGGACTTGGGGCTCGCGGCGACTTGCAACCCGATGGGCGCGGGTAAAGCAGGCATGTATCTGAAATGGGAAGCGTATTTCAGGGCAAGGAATTGCGTCGTGATTCCCGATCATGACGAGCCTGGGCTCAAGCACGCCGCCGACGTTGCGGAGGCGCTCTTGAGTATTGGCGCGGCGTCGGTGCGCGTCGTTGAGTTGCCGGGTCGTGGTGCGATCGGTTCCAAGTTTGATGTAGCCGATTGGAAGATGGCAGGCGGAACTTGCGGGCAATTGGAGGCGTTGACGGCGAATGCCGATGCTCTGGACGCGGCGGGGATCATCGCCCTACGAGAGCGGTGGGGCCTTATCGAGAACGGTACGCCACTGGCCCCTTTGCAGCGTGGCGAAAAAGAGTCTTTCGAACAGGAAGCCGGTGAACTTCCCAAGTTTCCCGAGATCGCATGGCGGGGCGTGTTCAATAGCTATCGGCGGGCGATGGATGGCACGACAGAGGCGAGCGACGTGGTACATTTCGCGTCCTTATGGACCGCCTGTGCGGTCGCGCTCAAGCGGAATGTTTGGTTCCATCTGGGGACTAGCCTCTACCCCAACGCTTATATCTGCATCTATGGCGCGACCGCCGACAAAAAGACGACCGGGATGCGGGGCATTCTGGCCAACAGCCTCGTTCAGCCACATGTCCACCTGTTCAAGAGCGCTGGTAGTACCGAGGGTTTGCTTGAAAAGCTGAACGCCTCGGGGAAGGAAGAAAACGTCGCCCTCTTCTTTCTGGAAGAGTTCGCGTCTCTGCTTGCACGCTCGAACTGGAGCAACTCCACACTGCTTGAGTTCTTCACTGAGGCGTACGACTGCCCACCCGTTTACGAGTTGCCCTACCGTAAACAGAACTCTCTCACCGTGAATCGACCCACAATCAGCGTGCTCGCAGGGTCAACGCCTGAATGGTTCTGGAAGAACGCGAAGGAAGAGAACTTTTACTGTGGCGCTCTGAATCGGGTTCTCTTCCTAACGGGAGGAAAGAAGCAACCCATCCCGCGCCCATGCAAGCCGGACGCAAGTGCCATAGCCGAGGTTCAGCGGGCGGTGGCTGCGCTCGCGGATATTGCATCTGGAGAGGCGCACCTGTCATCCAGCGCGGAGCGCGCCTGGGATCGCTTCTATGAAGACGCGGAACGCGGGGAGAAAAAGGGGTTGTATGGTGTCGCAACAAAGCGACTGCCCGCGTACGCGCTGAAACTCGCCATGGTCTACGCGGCTCTGGAGAACACCCTGCCGGAAATCACCTTGGATCAGCTTAAGGCGGCTATTGCGGTGGCGTTGTACGCGGAAGCCTGCGCACGGGAACTCATCGAGTGCCGAAACGCATCGGCGGGCCGGGCGCTCGCTGAGAAGGAGGAGCGCTTTGTCGCCTGGGTTCGGAAGAACCAAGGGAAAAAGAAGCGTGACATGCAGATGACCATGTCCAAGATCTGCGCGAACGCAGAGGAATTCAACCGAATACTCGGGAACGTTGCGAGGGCGGGGCATATTGACATCCGAGATGGAAACGTGTACTTGGCAGGGTAACGGGGTAACAACCAACATGATGAACACAAAGCGTGTTACCTGTTACCGCGTTACCGCCAGCAAGGGGGCCATTGATGGACATTGAGCGCTATGTCGAGGAGTTGGGGCGGTTGGCGATGGAGGAATCGGTACCGGGCAGTGAGGATATGAGCGAGGCTGTTCAACATTCCATCGGTGGAGTGTGGCTCAAAGGCCGCTCGGTGGAGTTGTGGCGCGCTGGGGATCTCTTTTGGCTGGTCGCTGATGACGAGGACGCGATTCGCCTAAGTGAACCTAGGGGCACCGTCTACAGCGCGGCTGAGGTGGAACGAATCGCAACAATCGCCGATCCTGAAATCGTCGCCGACGTGAATTGGTGGAAGCGGGAATTTGACGGGAGAATCAGGAGCGCGGAGAGGGGAAAGCCATGAGCAAGTGCAAAGCGTGTGCGCACCCAAGGCGCGATGAACTTGATCGAGCGTTGGCGGCAAAGTCAGCGATGCGCGCCATTGCGCGAGAGTTTGTACTCAGCAAGGATTGCGTCAGGCGGCATCGCGCGCACGTTGCGCCGAAGCTAGACCCCTTAGAGGCCGAGTTTTTGCCGTGCCCACTGCACCCCGGCGTCCCGTTCTACTTCCGTGACAGGGGATGGGTGTGCGGAGGATGCGGCTCGTGGGACGGTTCGCTGGCCTACTGGAAACAGCCTTCCGCGCCATTGGCGCGGTCGGTGGAGGCTGGCTCACACGATGCGAGCCGGGATGACGGGACGGAGGATGAGCACTCCCAAGGTTCAGGGAGTGCAACGCAATGAACAATCAGGCATCGGACTTCATGCAGAGCGGCGACCATAGGGTTGACACTGTAAACCCTTGTCGCGGGCGGCTGCTTAACAACAATCCTCCAGGCGATCCATCAACCGCGCCACGTTGCGGAGCTAAAACTAGGTCGGGCGCGCCATGTCGCGGACCCGGAATGTGGAGCGAAAAGTCTCACCGA
>CAYUZM010000173.1:0-8963 GCA_964449665.1 uncultured Solibacteraceae bacterium | reverse complement strand
CTCAGCTACAAGCTGAAGCGTCTCCTCCGCATCCAGGCGGCGCAACTGGCCTCTGGTGTCCACATGGCAGCCAAATGACGGCGGACGCAGGTCAAACTGGCCAAACAACGGCGCTATGCTCAACAAAAATAGATAACTTCTCATGGCTTTCCCACCGAGATCAGAGGCGGCCCAATCACCACCGGAACTTGCGAAATGCTGCCCGGAACAAACTCGTAGGGAGCGCCAGAAGTCTTTCTGGTGCGCAGCTTGGTTGCGGCGTAGCCGCCCGCAACAGCCCCACCCGCCGCCAACGCCACCACAAACCACTTGCTCTTCCAAAATCCAGGCGGTTCGTATTTCGGTGTCTGGAGATCGACGGGCACCTGTGGCTTCGGCGGCGCAATCATCGCTCCGAGTGCAATCGGGTTCTGTGTTGGTTTGGTGAGCGGCTCCGGCCCCGATGCCAACCCCGGCTCCGACCCCCGTGCCGGCCCCGGTCCCGGTGTGCCCCGTTGCGCAGCCGAACTTGGCTTCGCTTTGTCTGCCAGGGGCTTCGGCGCAACGGCCACCACGGCATCAGGCGGCACCGCGATGCCGACCCTAACCTCAATGTTCAGAATTACTCCCGCGCGGAGTTGCCCCCTCGCCGCCGTCACCCGCAAGGGAACCGTGCCCGGTGCCTCACCCCACTGAATCGGTGCCAGCGTCGCCCGGCCTGTCGAATCGGTGATTGCAATCTCGGAGCGCATCCCATTGCTGAACAGGCCCGTCGGGCCCTGCTCGGGCAACCGGAAACTTACCGCTGCCTGAGGAACCGGCGCGCCCGTGCTATCTTCTACTACAATAATAATTGATCGCTTTTGATTTGCCAATGCCGATTGTTGTAGTTGTAAGCCGTCGGCCGGGCGAATCTTCAGCGTCAGCGCCTGCTGCGCCGAAACAACCGTGGACGTACAAAGAAGAAGCGCGAGGAAACGGCTAAACCCAACGGAGAATGACGACCGTGACGTTGTCGGGCCCACCGGAATGTCGTGCGGCATCGACAAGGTAGTGGGCCTGGGCCTCTAAAGATTGCTCACGAACTAGCCCCTCGGTAATAGTTTCGTGGGATACCACCCCGTGCAGCCCGTCCGAACACAGCAAAAACTGAACCCCCGCCGCCGGACGCACCGAATAGGAGTGAATGCGCAGCGCCGATTCCACGCCAATCGCCATCGTCAACACATGGCGCATCGGGTGCGCCTTCAGCAGATTGTCGTCCAGGCCCAGCCGCCGGCCCACTTCATTGGCCCACGTCTGGTCCTCGGTGATGGGGAAGAGAATTCCCTCTTCAAACAGGTACACCCGCGAATCGCCGACGCTCGCAATCGCCAGCTCATCGCCGCAATGGAGAACGCCCACCAGCGTCGTCCCCATACCATTCAGCGCCATGTCGGTCGCCGCGCGGCCGAGCACGCGCCGGTTGGCTTCCTGGAACGCCTCGATCATGACGTTCACGTTGCGCTCCGAGGAGAAGCGCACGAAATCGGCCACGGATTCCACGGCCAGTTGCGACGCCGTTTCGCCCGCCTGCGCACCGCCCATGCCATCGGCCAGTAGATACAGTCCCGCCTGCGGGTCCAGTAGGAAACTGTCCTCGTTATTCGTTCTTACACAACCTGGATCGGAAAGCCCGAATGCTTCGAGCATGCTCCTCCGACTATCGCAGCGAACCCAACGCCGAAAATAGCGCTTTGGGCATTATAAAGCCCCGTGTGAGTGTTGTGTGACGGCCTATACATTCAGAGCGTCAATCGCAGGCTGAATTGGAACACACGGCCATCGTTGAGCGTATTCGTAATCTTGCCGAAGGCGGGCGAACTCAGGTTGCGCTGCGGTTCGTCAAACTGCGGCGTGTTGGCCAGATTGTACGCCTCGCCGCGCAGTTGCGTGGTCCATTCGCGGCGCGTTCCCACGCGCCATTCCTTGCTCACGGCCGCGTTCATGTTAGCGATGGAAGCTTTGCGAAACGCATTGCGGCCCAGCGATCCGTGCGTCTCGCCCGGCGTGATATAGGCGAAACGGTCGCGGCGCAGAATGTTCGGTGCCAGGTCAGGATGCGAAATTGTCCGGCCGAGAATGGATGGGTCCACAATATTCGGCCGGTCGCTCGGCCCGCCATCGACGTTGCCGAACCCCGGCGCGTCGGACCCGATATAGAGCGTGAGCGGTGTGCCCGTCTTCCACAACGCAACACCCGAAACCTGCCACCCGTTGAGCACGTGCGAACTCCAGTGCGCCGTCCCGGCCAGCCGCGGCAGATCGTAGGAATAGTTGAATTGCAGACCGTGCGTAGAATCGAAATTCGCCAGCCCCTTCTTGTCGTTCCTCGAATCGTACTGCCACTGGCTGCGCCCACGCGAAAGATCGTTGTTCGCCGCCGTGGCCGTGTAGTCCGGACCCTCGTCGGTGGCCTTCCCAAACGTGTAGGAAATGCCGCCGCGGAACCCGCGCGCCGCCGGAAGCTCCAGGCTCACCTGCCCGGCGTTGAAGTAAGAGATGCCCGCGTTCACGATGTAACGCACTTCGGTGAAGTTCGGATCGGGCCGGCGGCGGTCCACCGTATCGAGCGTGAGGGGAATGCCCGCCACCGGTTCGGCCCGGTTGAAGATGAAGGAATTGACCGGCTTGAAACCGGTGCTGCCCACGTAGCCGGCGCGCAATAGCAGCCCACCCGCAAAGCGCCGCTCCAGCGACAACCCATACTGATGCGCGTAGGCCGACACCAGATCTCCCGCAAGATACGTCGGGCTGTTGCGAATCGCGCCCGGAGTGGAGCCGAGCGAACCGAGCGGGTCCGTCAAGCTGGGGTTCTGCAATTGGATGTAGCGAGCATCCGGCGCGTTGTTCCGCACCTGCTGCCACGTCACCGGTTGCAGATCGCCGAAGCTCACGTTGTAGCTGGCGCGCATCACCCACGCGCGCGGGGCCTGCCAGGCAAGCGATACGCGCGGGCTGAAGTTGTTACAGTCGCATGGATAGCCCGGTGCGAGACGTCCGTTCACCTCCGTCGGCGTGGTCAGAAAGCTATAGCGCAGACCATAGAAGAGCTGCAGGCGCGAATGCAAACGCCACCGGTCCGAGAAGTGCGCCGCCCCGGCGTTGTTCCGGAACCCGCGATGCAAATCGCCGATGGTCACCTCGTAAAACGCCGGCAGCCCCATGCGAAAATTCTCAATCGCCGTGCGGCCGTTGGCGTTGCTGAAAATGACGTAGCCGCGCTCGTTGTTCGTCTCACGGCCGTTTAACTGGTAGCGGCTGAACTCACCACCATAGGTGAACGTATGCCCGCCCGGCGCGCGCGTTACAAACGACGCCCCGTAGCGAAACGTGTTGAAGGCGCGGTTGATGGGGAACTCGCTGTTCGGCCCCAACTCCTCAATCTGAAATCCAAACCGCACGCGCGGGCCCACCGCGTTGGGCTCGGGTTTGAGCAGCGACCGCACCCGCTGAAACGTCGTCCCGAAATCGACGTCGGTGCTCGCGCTCACGCTTCCGTGCCAGGCGATTTGAGAGCGATGTGTATGAATATCGGCGTCCGGGTTCTGCCCGGCCACCAGTTGGAACGCGCTCGTGTTGCTGCGGATCAGCGTATGGCTCAACGCCAGCCGCCCTTTCGCGAACGTGTTGCGGTCCAGCCGGAGCGAAGAATCGATCTCGTCGATGCGCTGCGCCGCGTTGGTGTTCAGCGCCCGCTGGTCGAAGTCGGGCCGGTTGGGAAGCGTCGCCGGATAGGCGTCGAGAAACCGCTGCACAATCGCCCGCGCCGCCGGGTCGTTGGTGGTCGGTGTGCGCTCGGAGGCCAGCGGCACCAGCACATTGCCATTCACCATGCCGCGAATCTTGCGCTGGCCAAATGTGCCGGTGAGGTATCCCAACGGCCCCGCCTCGCCCGTAAACCGCAGGCCATATCCATTGCGCCGCGACGGCTGCACGGAACCCACCTGGAAAAAGGTGCGCGCGTTGAACACACTGTTGCGATGCTCGGCAAACAGGTCGGCGTGCCATGACGAAGTCCGCGCCGGCGCGGCGAGGAAGGGAGGCCGCGTCGCCGGTTGGCCGAACTCGGCCGCGTAGTAGACGCCATCGGCCGGCGCTTCGCTGATGAGCGTGGTCTGAATGCCCAGGCGAATGCCCGCTTCCTTCACCACATTGTTGTCGATACGCTGCAGCGCGACGTTCTCATTGCGCTGTCCCGAAGCCTGCATGCGCGTGCCACGCGAGGTCCGCGCTTGCGCCGGTGCGGGTGCCGGAGCCGCCGGCGGAGTGGATTGGGCTTGAGCAAGCGCGGCCAGAATGCAAAAGAACAACGGGCAGGAACGTACCAAAAACTATTCTACGCCCGCCCGCCGCGCGGGCCGGAAATCGGCCAGGTCCAGCTCTTCCTTCAAACGCTCCAAGCCTTCCGTGCGCAGGTCGCCCTGGCGCGGACCGCTTTTCTTCAAACAACGGCCCAGCAGCAGAATGGCGTCCTGGTCGTCGTTCACGCGGTCCAGCACGGCGCGAAACTCCTGCGCGGCGGCGTCGAATTCACCCTTGCGCCAAAGCGCGTAAGCGACGTTGAAGTGATAGTCGGGGTCGGCCGGATCCTTCTCGAGCGCCGCTCGAAAGTGCGCGAGCGCCTCGGGCATGTCGAGCGCCAGTTCCACGGCGCCGATATTGTTCACCACTTCGGGCACAGCGTGTCGTGTCGCCAGCCGCCGGAACGCCGCCAGCGCCTCGTCAAAATCAGAAACCTGATAGCGGCTGAGCCCGAGATAGAACTGCGCGTCCCAATAGTGATCCTGCTCCGGAGAGATCCGCTCCAGCCACCCCGCCGCCACGCGATAGTTGTCCAGGTCCCACTGCATGCGGCCCAGGTAGTAGCATGGCTGCGCGAACTTCGGCTCCAGCCGCACGGCTTGCGCGAAATAGCGGTGGCGCGCCTCTTTGGTCGCCGCCATCAGGCCACGAATATAGTATTCCTTCGCCGTCAGCTTTACCGGCGGATGGCGCCGCTCAAACTCCTCGCGTGTCATCTGAAAACCGGCCACCAGGAACCGCATCGCGCGCCAGGACACCAGGGTTTCCAGCAACGCCAGGTCTTCAATCGGTCCGCGTTCGATGATCTCTGCGGTCTGCTGAATGTGCCGCCGGTCAAAGATTCGCAGATCGATGCGCAGCTGTCCGCGCGGCGCGGCGGGCAACGTGAATGCCGCGTCTTCCGGCGCTCCGTTCGCCGTTGTCCCGTTCGCAGGCGCCGCGCTCGCGGGCGCTGCGGGAACGGCGGCGGACACGGCGGCAACTTGCGGCGTTGTGATGCTCTGCGGCGCGGGTGTGAACTCGAAGTGTCCGTAGAGCAGAAAATCGGCCTCCACGTTCTCCGCCAATTTGATCAGTGACGCAAAGCTCAGGCTCGAACCCGGACGCAGCGAAAGACGCTTGACACCGGCCTCACGCTCTTCGCGGCTCACCACTGCCAGGTCCGCCGATTGCAACGATGCGCGCAACGATTCTGAAATGCTTTCGCCAATCCAGTCGAGGTTGGTGTCGCGGGAACGGTTATCCAAAGGAGCCGCCAGGTACGACTGACCCACGGCTGGTAAGGCAAGAATTACAAGAACGGCCAACTGCGCTGCGATACTCCGCATCAAGCTCCCAGTTTACCAACGGCCGCCGCGCGCCCTCATGAAAAATCCCGGTGCAAAGCGGGAAACCCCGCCTCACACCGGGAAATGGAGGAATTGCCGGTGGTCAGCCACCGGTTGGTTGGGGAATCTGTTAGTTCACTTCGAACACGAGCTTCGTCGACGTGCCGCCCAGACGAATCTCCTTCACGCGATACTTCCCGTCGCCGTTCTGGTAACGGACCGAAGTCGCGGAGAACTTGCTGTCGGCGGTCTCGACGGTGACCGGCGCTTCCACCTTGTTCTTGCCTGCCATGATGGTTGCCTTGTTGTCGGCGACCGTAACTTTGTAGTCGCCCGGCTTCAACGTGGACCCGTTCACGATCGATTCCTGGAAAAGAGTTACTTTGTGGGACTCGGCGGCGGCGGCAATCGACATGGCCGCGGCGGTGAGAAATACCATCAGTTTCTTCATTGTTTTTGAACTCCTGCTTCGCTCCTTGGCTTGTGCACAGGCACACCCGTTTATACGGCTGAGCCTTGAAATTGTTCCGCGCCCGTTGCAGAAAAATATTGCGAACGGAACAATCCGCTTGCCATCCAATTTCGAAACAATTTCCGCACGTCTACTTACGCGCAAGCATTGCGCTCACTAGCTCAGCCGCGCGCTCCCCTACCGCCGCCTCCGAACCAAAGCCTTCCAACCACACCAGATCTTTTTCGCGCCGGAACCATGTCCACTGCCGCTTGGCATATTGGCGCGTTTGCGTTTGTGTAGCTTCGATCGCCTCTTCGCGCGTGGCCTCACCGTTCAGCACCTGCAGCGCCTGCGCATATCCAATGGAGGTGAACGGTTTCGCCGTTGCCGGGAAACCGAGCGCCAAAATCGACTGCGCTTCTTCCACAATCCCCGGCGTCTCGAACATCCGCCGTGCCCGCTCGTCGAGCCGTTCGTATAACTTCTCGCGCGGCGGATTGATGCCGATCTTCAACGTCCGGTAGCCGTGCAGTTGCTCCCGTCCCTGTTGAAACAAACCGGAGAGCGTCCGGTGCGTAAGCAACCGTACCTCAAGCGCGCGCAGCAGCTTCGTGATGTCGTTGGCATGAATGCGCGCCGCCGAAACCGGATCCAGCCGCGACAGAATCCGGTGCAGCGCCCCCGGCCGCGCCGCCTCGCGCGCCAACAGCCGGTGCCGCAGCTCGTCATCGCGGCCCGGTCCTTCAAACAGCCCGTCCACCAAAGCCCGCAGGTAAAACCCCGTTCCCCCGCACACAATCGGAAGCCGCCCCCGCGCCGTAATCGCCGCCGCCACAGACCGCCCCAGGCGCGAATAGTCGCCCGCCGTGAACAGCTCGTCCGGGTCGACAAAGTCTAATAAGTGATGGGGAATCCCGCACCGGTCCGATAAGCGAAGTTTAGCCGTGCCGATCTCAAAATAACGGTAGACCTGCACCGAATCGCAGTTCAAAATCTCGCCTGCGAACTGCCGGGCGAGAAAAAGCGCGAGTTCGCTCTTGCCGGAACCCGTGGGCCCGACCACGGCAACCAGCGGTGAGTCATTCATTGCCAACGACTTCCAGTGTACGGTGTGACCCCTCCGGCGGGCATCACCGCACGGCGATTCATTCGTGCCGGAACGAAACCAAACCCGCGGCCGCCCGCATCTATCAAGAAGTAAGGCAAGGTTCTGCGGCACGTAAGGTCAGATCCTACGGCGGAATCGCTTGGGAGTAGCCGTACGAATCGTTTCGGGGAATGGTGGTACGATCCGGCAAAAGAGTACCGCCGAAGTCCGGCCAATGGCGGGGCTATACTAGGAACCAGAAAGGCGTCGGAACTCGCTTGGAGCGTACGGTCCCACCTGCCGCGGGGATCTGCTTCCCAAGAACTGACGGAAGGAAGTGGATGACTAGGACACGCGTTGGACTGGCCGCGGGCCTTGGGCTGATCTGGGTTCAGATGGCCGCCGCACAACAATCGCCCGCGCCGCAGGCGAAGGATAAGGCTCCCGACCGTGGAGCGGCCTACTATCACTACTCCTTGAGCCATCTCTATACAGAGCTGGCGGGCGCCTACAACAATCGGAGCGAATACCTCAACCAGGCCATCGATAACCTGCGCCTGGCGATGAAAGCCGATCCTTCCGCGCGCTTCCTCGCCGAAGAGCTCTCCGACCTTTATATCCAAGGCGGCCGCCTCAAAGAAGGCGTCACCGAAGCCGAATCCGCGCTCCGCGAAAATCCCGACGACCTCAACGCCCGCCGCCTGCTCGGCCGCATCTATATGCGCCTCATAGGCGACCCTCAGCAAGGCCGCGTCAACGACAACATGCTGCAACGCGCCACCGAGCAGTTCTTAAAGATCACGGAAAAGGATCCCCAGGACACTGAAGCGTGGCTCACCCTCGGCCGCCTGCACAAAATCAGCCAGAATTCGGTGGAGAGCGAAAAGGCGTTTCAAAAGGCGCTCGACCTTGACCCCGAAAACGAAGACGCCCTCACCGGCCTCGCGCTCGTTTATTCCGACCTCGGCGATGCCCGCCGCGCCAGTGAACTGCTGAAGCGCGTCTCCGACAAGTCGCCCAACCTGCGCACCTTCATGGCACTCGCCGGCAGCTACGAGCAGATGAAAGAGTACGGACTGGCCGCCGAAACGCTCACCAAAGCGTTGGAGCTTGCCCCCGATAATCCCGACCTCAAACGCGCCCTCGCCCAAAGCCTGCTCTATTCAGACAAATTCGACGAATCGCTGAAGCTCTACAAAGAGCTGGTTGAGGAAGACGCGAAAGACGTACAAAGCTGGCTGCGCATCTCCCAAATTCACCGCGAGCGCAAGAACTACGACGAAGCCCGCAAGGCCATTAACGAAGCCAAGAAGCTCGAACCCGAAAATCTCGAAATCGTCTTCAACGAAGTCGGCATCTTCGAAGCCGAAGGCAAGATGGGCGAAGCCGTCGCCGGTATGAAGAGCGTCGTCGACTCCACCGCGAAGAAGTCGTACACCGCCTCCGAAAAAGCGAACCGCGCCATTCTGCTCGAGCGCCTCGGCCTGATGCAGCGCAACCACGAGCAGTACGCCGAAGCCGTCGCCACCTTCCGCGAACTCGGCGCGCTCGACGAGAAGAACGGTCCCCGCGCCTCGGCGCAGGTCATGGACACCTGGCGTCAGGCGAAGGACTTCCCCAAGGCGATGGAAGAGTCCGAAGCGGCGAAGAAAAAGTATCCCAACGAACGCATCGTCACACTCGTGCGTGGATCGCTGCTCGCCGACATGGGCCGCGGCGCCGAAGCGGTCGCCGAAGTGAAGTCCCTCCTCGGCAAGAAGGAAACGGATCG
>CAYUZM010000172.1:5836-9004 GCA_964449665.1 uncultured Solibacteraceae bacterium | reverse complement strand
GGAAGGACGCGCCGGTGGACAGATGCATCGTCGGCATCGTGGACGCGGGGAGCGTCGATGTTCCTCCGGCCGCCGACAAGAAGAAGGCGGCGCCCGCGCAGGGCCGGTCCGGCGCGCCGGACCAGGCTCCGTTGCGCGAGCACAGGAAGGAATCCTAAAGATGTATCTGGGGCGCGTGATCGGCCGCGTTTGGTGCACGGCAAAGAACGCTGCCCTGGAGTCGCAACGCCTGCTTCTGGTGCAACCCATCACCCCGGAAGGCCTGCCGACGGGCAAACAACTTGTGTGTACCGATGCCACGGGCGCGGGCGCGGGGGAAACTGTTTACTACTGCGGCGGCAAGGAATGCAGCTTTCCGTTCCTGCCGGCCGAGGTGCCCACCGACCGCACCATCGTCGGTATCATCGATGAACTCCACGTTGATCGAAACGCGCGCCGTGCGCGAAACGAACCCATGGGAGTGTGAAACCATGCTCCTGGGTAGGGTTATCGGCGATTTGGTCGCCACGCAGAAGCACGAAAGTCACGAAGGCCGGAAAGCGCTTCTGGTGCAGCCGCTGAACCTGGACTTAACAGACCGCGGCGTTGCGCTAGTCGCGCTCGACGCTGTCGACGCCGGCGTCGGCGACCTCGTTCTTCTCTCCACCGAGGGGTTCTCCGCGATGACGGCGGTGGGCCGTCCGAACTCGCCGATTGACATGGCTGTTCTCGGCATCGTCGATCATATCGAGATCGTTTGAGCGGCGGCGGCGCTTGCGGCGCTCGCCCGAAGACACCACCAGGCGGCCCGCGACCAACAGCATCATCGCGAATTTCCCCAACTCCATATACGAGTATGCCCGGTGGTAGTTCCAGAAGCCCCTGCGCTCGTCGCGCATCTCGTCGACGTTGGCAAAGTCGAGGGCGCGGCCCAGGTCGATGATGCGCGGGGTGACCAGAAAATACTGCAGCGCGGAGATCGCGAAAAGACCCGCGGCGAGCGCCGTCATCAGCTTGTTGGCGTTGGTGGCAAACAGAACCACGATCAGCAGAAATAGGCCGTTAACCGGCGGCGCCAGGCCCCATTGCCGGAAGTAATTGCGGTTCTGCTCGGAGGAGTGGTAGCGGAGAAAGACGCGGGCACGTTCGAAGCCGATGTCGTTCACCGCCTGTTCGCCCATCTTGCTCGATGCTTTAAGCGCGCGGTCGACAGAATCGAAGTTGTCGCTGGCCACCCAGGTCATAAAGAGTCCAGCGCCTAGCCAGATTCCTAGCAAAAGCATCGAAAACCGTCGCGAATGCATGAAACATCAGTTTACCCCGGAAACGTCTGACCGGCGGATGGAGCCCACCTTAGAGAGCGGCCTGAGCGCCCTGAGAATCACTGCGGGCACGAGAGGGAGTTTACCGCGGCCTTTGGGCGCCCTCCAAGAACTGAATATGGCCCCCCCCGTTGGGGCAGTAACGGCAGTACTGCATTTATAACTCGAATCGTTCCAAGCACCTGCCACGCAAGGTCCGTAGTGCTGGCAACCCCCTCTCTATCTTGGTCTTGCAAGCACGCGACGAAAGAAACGTGCTTGAGCAAGAAGATGGACGATCCGATTATTCTGTTGCCCCCTCCTCCTGCTCTGTGGTTCTAACTCTCTCCCGTTAGGGGGATGAATTTCGTGCGTACACAGCCGCACGTTTGTAAAATCAATGCCTTAGAAAAAGGCTTGCCATCCGATGGCCTAGGTCTGATATGATTCTTAGGAGTACTCCAGCTTAGGGTACTCCTAAGAACGCAGGCCAACGTTCTCGATTCTTGTACTTTTTGGATCAAACGTTGGGACGCGCAGCTCAGATTCTTTGCTTAGTACTCCTCGCTCTTCCCCTCGCCGGTAGTAGTGCATCCCGCATTTCCTCGCTTCCCGATATTCCCCCGGATTTAAGAACGCCCTGGCGTGCCGCCCACAATCTGGTTGTCCAACGAAAGTTTCAACAGGCCATTGTCGAGTGTGAGCGCCTAGCGCAATCGGCACATGATCGCCGTCTGTTTCGCGCCGAAGCGCGGCTGCTTTCCCTTGAGGCAAGCGCCGAGACGGGTTCATTTCAGTTCCGCAAAGCCGCACAGACCTATCTGCGGGCGCAGCGTACGGCTGAGCGCGCGCAGGATTGGCCGGTGTCGGCCCTGATCTCTTTCAACCTCAGCAATGTCTATTTCCATCTGGGCGCCTTCCGCGAGTCGTCCGCGGCGGCGGCGCGGGCGGACCGGTTGACCGCGCTTGGCGGAGGCGCCGACTACCGGGTCGGCCTTGCCATCCATAAGGCGCGCCTGGCCTCCCGCATCGCGGGCCCGGCGGCGGCCCGCCAGGAGCTACAACAGGCGATGAAGTTGGCCGAAACACTGGACGATCCCCGCCAACTGGCCCTGGTGCACGAGATGACGGCCGTGGAGCACTTCGAATCGGGCGATCTCGAGCGGGCCGAGGCTGCGGCGCGCGCGGCGGGCGAACTGCGCCGCAAAACGGCCGATCCGTTGCTCTCCTCGTCGCTCCTGACTTTGTCACGGATTCTACAAGGCCAGGGCCGGGCGGGCGAGGCGCTGGAGATTGCCGAACAGGCCATGGCGGAGTTGAAGACGCGATCTCCGCAGCGTCCGCTGTTTCGGTTCTACCAGGTTCGGGGCGAGGCCAAAGCCGCGCTCGGCCAACTGGCCGCCGCGCGCGAGGATTTGCGGCAGGCCGTGGCCCACCTACGCCTGCTGCGGCCCGACGTGATTCCCGCCGAGGCGGTGAGGATGCGCGCCGCCGCATCGCAACAGGAGGTGTTCGCCGCCCTGGCCGAGGTCTGCAACGAGATCTACCTCCGTTCACACCGCGTCGAGGATTTGTGGGAGGCCTTCGCGGCGGCCAATGAGAATCGCGCCTGGACGATGCGCCAGGTACTCGGCCGTAAAGCCGATCCAAGTCCGGGTTACGCCGCCGCCGTCGCGGCGCTGCAGGCGGCTGAACTGGCGGCACTGCGCGAGCAGACTCCGGAATCGCTCGCCGAACTGGCGGCCGCGCGGCTGCAGATCACCGAGCTTGAATTCGCGCCCGGCATCGCGCTCCCATCGCTGCTCGCGCCCGACCTTCGCCAACTCCAGGCCAAACCTCCCACCCGGATGGGCGCCATCCCGGTTCAGGTTGGCCCCCGGACAGCCCC
>CAYUZM010000172.1:0-5826 GCA_964449665.1 uncultured Solibacteraceae bacterium | reverse complement strand
CCGGCTCGCGCAAGACCTTAGCCAACTCCAGGCGCACTGGCCGCGCGGGATGGCGGTCATCCAGTTCCAGGTGGGCCGCGGAAAGTCCTACGTCTGGGCACTCACCTCCGAGCGTCTCACCATGGTCCCACTGGCTCCCAGCGCGGAGCTGCGCGCTGCGGTGCGGCGCATGCGGGAACGGATTGAAGAAGACTTGCCCGCCGCCGCCGAGGCCGCGCACGAAGTGCATCAGGCGCTGTTTGCCCGCCTGCCTCATTCGGTCCTGGCCTCTACACGCTGGACGGTCATGCCCGACCAGTTTCTGTACCAGATTCCTTACGCCGCGCTCGTTTCCGGCTTCTCGAACAACCGGCCGCACTACTTGATCGAAGACGTGGCGCTGCAGTTAACCCCGTTCCTCGCCGCTGGGGCAACGCCGGCGGCGCGGGATCGTGAGCCGGCGTTCGTGGGCTTCGGCGATCCGATCTACAACACCGCCGATGCGCGCTGGCAGGCGTCCGCGGCACCGCCTGCGTGGTTCCAATGGGCAAGCCGCCCTGTGCGAACCGAATCCACTTCGCTTCCACGGCTTCCGGGGACCGCGTTGGAGATCAAGCGCAGCGCCCAGGCATGGAGAGGCCCAGCCACTGCACTCACCGGGGCGCAGGTTTCGGCCGTTTCGTTACGCGCGGCCTTCGCGCGGCAACCGGAGGTGATTCACCTTGCTACCCATCTGGTGCCCGGCGCGGCGGACCCGTCGGAAAGCCGGCTGTTGCTCTCACTTTCTTCCAACGGCGAACCGGAACTTCTCGATCCGGTCGCCGTTTCCCATCTCGATGCCAAATGTTCACTGGTGGTCATGAGCGGATGCCGCGCGGGTGCGGCCGATGCCATCGCCAGTGAAGGGCTGCTTGGCCTTTCCCGCGCGTGGCTGGCCGCCGGCGCCGCCTCCGTGCTGGCCACGCAATGGCCCATGCCGGACGACTCCGGCGAGATGTGGAGCACGTTTTACCAGTCCTGGCGCGCCTCCCAACTGCCGCCAGGAACCTCACGGGCCGCGCTCGCCCTCCAAACCGCGCAAAAGGAGATGCTTTCATCAAGCTCCTGGCGCGCTCGCCCTCGCTTTTGGGCGTCATATTTCGTTATAGGAAGCAGATAATGGTATGGTCATTTCGTTAAATCCCAGCATGGCGGAGGGCCTTCCGGACGATCGCCGTGTTCCCCCTGCGCCTCAGGCCGCGCAGAGAGAGGATCGGGCCATGAATCAGACCGAGGTAGCCGGTTCGGCCGAACCGTTCTCACGGTGGACCGAACTTGTCCAACGCATTCAGGGGGGCGATCAATCCGGGATGGAGGACCTCTACAAGGTCTTCTCTCGGGGCATTCGCTACTATCTGTGCCGCCAGCTCGGACCACAGGAACTGGACGACAAGGTGCATGATGCTTTCCTCATCGTCGTCCAGGCGATTCAACGGGGCGACCTCCGCGAGCCGGACCGGCTGATGGGGTTCGTGCGCACCGTGGTGCGAAGGCAGATTGCCGCCCATATCGATCACGCCGTGGCGGCGCGCCGCGACCAGATGGAGCTGGAATCGACGCCGAAGTTATACGATGCCGGCGCCACGCCGGAGGAACATGCCATCGGCGATGAGCGCGCCAACATCATGCGCGAGGTTCTGCGCGAGATCTCCCAGCGCGACCGCGAGATCCTGACCCGCTTCTATTTGCAGGAACAAAGCCAGGAACAGATCTGCTCCGAAATGGATCTGTCGGAGACGCAGTTTCGCCTGCTCAAATCCCGGGCCAAAGCACGTTTCGGCGAGCTGGGCCGCAAGCGGTTGACTTCACGCCCTTTGTCGCGGCTGATCCGCGCGGTAACGGGGGAATAGCCATGACTGCTACTGTGTTGTCCCACGAGCAGGAGCGAAGTTTTTCCTCGCCGGCGATGAGAATTTCCCGCTATGCCCTGCACCATTCTCGTAGAAGAGAGGTATACCTGTGAAAACATTGGGGCAGGTAGAAATCGACGCGGCGGTGGTCAGTGAAACTTGGAGACACCGTATGACAATTATGGAACAAGGTCACATAACGGAGGAAGCACTCGAGTCTTACGCGATGGGACGCATGATCGACCCGGAGGCGGAGACTTTTGAGGAGCACCTACTTTTGTGTGCCGGCTGTCAGGATCGACTTCAACAAATGGACGAGTTTGTCTCGGCCTTCAAAGTAGCGGCGGCCCGAATGGGAAAGGAGGCGCTCCAGGATTCCGTGGAGCTCCCTTTTGCCGGTAAGCTGCGGCAGTCGCTGGTGAGCTTCTGGAATGCGGCGACTCCCGTCTACGCTTTAGGAGGCGTTGCCGTGGCGGCGGCCCTGCTGATCGCCGTCTATCCGCGGGGATCGGCTCCGCTGCCCGGTAGCCCGGCAATCGAATTAAACGCCGTTCGCGGAACCGTGCCGGTCGTGGTGGCCACTCCCGGTGGAGCGCAGCTGAATCTCTCGCTCGACCTGACGGGCCTGCCGGACGCGAAACACCTGAAACTGGAGATTGCGGGAGCGTCGGGTCAAGTAATGTGGAAAAGCTCCGCGCCGCGGCCTGAAGCCGGCAAACTCGCCATACAGCCGCCCATCCATCCGAAACCGGGCCTGTACTGGGTTCGGGTCTATGACGCCGGCGGCGAGCAGTCGCTGCTGCGGGAGTTCGGACTCCGCATTCGAGAGTAGCCGCGCGGCCCTCTAAAATTCGCGCCGTTTCAGACGGGCGACATTGAACTTGGCCGTGTCGGCGACGGCCATGACGGTCATCACACCGGCCTGCACGGGGTCGGTGATCACCAGGTCTGCCGCGTCGGGAACGCTTCCCGCCATGTTCAGGCTGATGACCAGCAGTCCCTGGGCGCGCACTTCGCGCACCGCCGTCTCAATCTCGCCACCCATAATCGACCCCGCGAGCACCAGCGCTTTTGCCCTGGGAAGGCGCGCCACGCCCCGCACGGCTTCGGCCAGAGCCTGTTCGCCCACCAGCGGAATGGTGTCCACCGAGATGTGTTCACCCCGGATGTTGTGCCGGTCGGCCTCGGAAATCGCGCCGATGGCGACCTGCCCCACCTGCGCGCCGCCGCCCATGATGATGATCCGTTTGCCATAGATCTTCATCAGGCTTTTTTCGACGGTTACCTCGCGAACCGCCTCCAGGTCTTTCAACTCCCGTGCCAGTTCGGCGCTCGATCCCGGCAACTCCAGCTCGAAGGAGACGCGCGTTGTTTCGCCCTCGATGGCAATGATCTCGACCGATGTAATGTCGCCTTCATGGCGTGCGATGGCGCCGGTGAGCTGCGCCAGTACGCCGGTGCCCGAGCGGGCCGTAACGAGCAATGCGATGTTTTCACCCATGGTGGATCTCGTACTTCTTCAAAATCTCCGTCCACTTGCCCTTGGCCTGCAAGACGATCTCGGCCACTTCGCGGAACGCCCCGTCGCCGCCCCGGGCTTCGGTGACATAGTGGGCCTCGCGCTTCACTTCGGGCCGTGCGTTGGCTACGGCGATGGCAAACCCGACGCGGTGGAAGCAGACGATGTCGGTGAGGTCGTCGCCCATGTAGGCGATGTTCTCGCGCGGGATTTTCGCGTCGGCGATGATCTCTTCGAGCGTGGCGATCTTCTCGTGATTGCCCATGTAGCAGTATTTGAAATGGCCGCTCTTGGCCCGCATCTCGGTCGCTGTCGATTTGCGGCCGCTGATCAGCCCCATCGTGATGCCGTGCATATGAAACCACTGCAGGGCGATGCCGTCCAGCGCGCTGAAGCCCTTGGTCTCGTCCCACTCGCCGGACGCGGTCGGGACGAAGTAGATCTTGCCATCGGTCAGCACGCCGTCGATGTCCACGAGCATCAATTCCACGCGCTTGGCGCGCTCCATTACGGTCACAGTAAGTTCTCCCGGGAAACGCCCCGCACTAGAATGAAAATACCTTGCGGCCACTTCTAGAACGGGTTCGCGAAACCATTTCACGTTATAGCATGCCCGCTCCGGAGGGCCCCGGGGTGGGAACCGGAGGCGCTCCCCGCCTCGGCGTGGCGGTGTCCGGCGGCGGCGATTCGGTGGCGCTGCTTCACATTCTCTTGCGGCTCAACTACCGCGTCCATGCGCTTCATCTGAATCATCTCCTGCGCGGCGAAGAATCGGAGCGGGACGAACAATTTGTGCGCGCTCTCTGCGTCTCCCTGGGTGTGCCCCTCGAAATTCGACGTGCCGACGCCGCCGCGGAGGGTGGAAATCTGGAAGCGGCCGGCCGCCGGTTGCGCAGGCGTTTTTTCGCCGAAACGATGGCCGGTCATGCGCTCACGCACGTCGCCATCGGGCACACGCGCTCAGACCAGGCCGAAACCGTGCTGTCCCGGTTGGTTCGCGGGACAGGCCCGAGAGGGCTGGCGGGCATTCTGCCGGTGACGCGTGAAGGAATCATCCGGCCGCTGATCGACGTTTCCCGCGAAGAGGTTCGCCGTTGGCTGCGGGACGAAGGGCTCGCCTGGCGCGAAGATGCGTCCAATCTGGACACCACGCGGCAGCGGAGCAGGATCCGCCGCGAACTGCTGCCCGTGCTGGCGCGCGACTATAATCCGGAAGTCGAGCAGGCCCTGGCGCGCCTGGCGCGCGTAGCCCGCGAAGAGGAGCGCTACTGGGCGGCCCTGACCCGGCGGCTGCTGGCGGGTCACTTTGCCCCAGCGGCGGCGGGGGTGCTGGTTGGCGAAACGAAGCCAATCGAGAGCCTGCCACTGGCACTGCGGAGGCGCCTGATGGCGGCGGCGCTGCACGCGGTCCGCGGGCCGGGGCACGAGTTGGGGTTCGACCACATTGAGCAAGCGTTGGCCCTTCTCGCTACGGCGTCGGGCTCGGCGACGCTCCCTGGGGTAGTGGTGGAACGCTCATTTGACCGCGTCCGCATTGTGCGCCCCGGCGCCGTCTTGACCGCCCCGGACACACCGCTCCAAGGCCCCGGACGCTGGGCCGTTCCCGGTGGCGAGTTTGTGTTGCATCTGCGTGTATATAATACGGATGGGAGTGGTTTGGACCGGGCCATCCTGGATCGGCCTCTCCATTTGCGCGGTTGGAAGCCGGGCGACGGTTACCGCCCCGAGGGCGCGGCCCGCCGGCTGAAGCTAAAAGAGTTGTTTCAAAGAGCCCGAATCCCATCCTGGGAAAGGCCTTCTTGGCCGATCTTATGGATGGACGATCGTATCGTCTGGTCGTGGCGGTTCGGCCCTGCCGCCGAGTTTGCCGCCGCTGCCTCGGCGGATGAATCGGTGGAGGCCGATTTCGTGCCGGGAACCGGAGAATCGTGAAGCCGATGAATCGGTTCGCGAGCTTTGACCGTCTGTAGAAGTATGCGGAGACTTTGAACATCCGCAAACAGCCGCCGCGAGCAGTCTGCGGTGGCAGGGAGCATGCATGAATTCGAATGTGAAAACGCTGGTCTTCTGGGTAGTCCTGGTATGTGTCGGTGTCCTTGTGTGGGCCGTCATCCAGGCCGGAGGCGGCAAGCGCGAAGAGGCGTTTACGTTCAGCCAGTTTCTGACTGAAGTGGAAGCCGGCCGCGTCAAACAGGTCACCATCAATGGCACGGAGTTGAAGGGCGTCTTCCGCGACGACCAGTCCAAGGTGCTGCGCACCGTCGTTCCGCGCGACTATCAGGACCTTTACAAGACCCTTCGCGAACGCAACGTGAATATGGAATTCAAGGAGGCTTCCAGCGGAAGCTGGCTTTCGCTGCTGGTGAACGCCATCCCGTTCATCCTCCTGATCGCGTTCTGGATTTTCATGATGCGCCAAATGCAGTCGGGCGGGAACAA
>CAYUZM010000171.1:8208-9006 GCA_964449665.1 uncultured Solibacteraceae bacterium | reverse complement strand
CGCGCGGCGGGGACGGGAGCGACGGTGGTGCTGGAGTTTTGGGTGCGCGATTCCGGGGTCGGGATACCGGCCGAGTCACAGCGCCAAGTGTTTGAGAAATTCTCGCAGGCCGATACGTCGACCACGCGCCGTTTTGGCGGAACGGGACTGGGGCTGGCGATCTGCCGCGAGTTGGCGCAATTGATGGACGCGAGCTTGAGCGTGGAGAGCACCGTGGGCGAGGGGAGCTGCTTCCGGCTACGATTGACGTTGCCGGTGGGCCAGCCGCCGCCGGCCGAACCTGGACCGGTGTTACCGATCACGGGGTTGTCGCAGCGCCAGCCGAACCGCATACGCATTCTGGTGGTGGAGGACAACGCAATCAACCGGCGCGTGGCGGGGGAGATGATCACCCGGTTGGGCTATCAGGTGGAGTACGCGTTCAACGGCCTGGAGGCGATTCAGCGATTCGAGGATGAGGAGTTCGACCTGGTGCTGATGGACTGCCACATGCCGGAAATGGACGGATATGAGGCGACAAGGAGGATTCGCGCGTTGAACTCGCTGCGCCGGTATGTGCCGGTTGTGGCGCTTACCGCGGGCGCGACGTCGAGCGACCGGCAGAAGGCGTTGAACGCGGGAATGGACGACTATCTGGCCAAGCCGTTCCGCCGGGAGGAACTTGCTGCGCTGCTGCAGCGGTGGCTGCTGGGGCCAACGAGGGACACGGCGAAGTTGAAGAGCTTACGCGGCGCAAGGGGGCACCAGCGGCAGACGCCGAGTGGGCCCCGTGCCGGGGTCGCTGGGTGGCGAGCCCCC
>CAYUZM010000171.1:1104-8198 GCA_964449665.1 uncultured Solibacteraceae bacterium | reverse complement strand
GACATCCATTGAACCCGCATGGCGGATTTTCAAGGGCTTGGGGCCACGGGCGGGGGGCGCTGGGTGACGGGCGCGCGGCGGGCGGAGGGGCCACGCAACGGCGGCGCTAAGTGTCGCGGCCGGGGCGCAACGCGGCTGCGACGACGGTTTGGCCTTCCTCGATCGCGGCGGCGTCCAATGCTTCGAGAGTGAGTTCGACACGGCGCGCCTCGATTTCAGCTTCGCTCAGGCCGGCGTAGTTGAGCGGGCAGGGCGTGAGATCGACGCCGGCGATGCGCACGGCAAACCCGTAGGTGCGGCAGGCAACGGGCCGGTGTTCGTAGAGTTCACAGGCGCCGGTTTCGAGATCCAGCGCCGGACATGGGATCATCTGGAAACGTCCGGCATAGAGTTCGGCGGCGCGGGCTTCGTCGACCGCACCGCGGCTCCAATCGCCGGGAAAGCCGTCGCGCAGGGCGAGCATGGCTTCCAAAGCGCGGTCCTGCAGGCGGGCGGCGCGGACAGGTTCGCGATGGCGCATCTCATCGAGGCCGCGTTGCAGGCGCGCGGCATCGTGCATGGTGATGGGGAACGGACCGAGGCAGCAGGAGAAGCAGCCGGCGCGGCAGGCGGCCGACACTCCGGCGCGGGTGCGGGCTTCAAGCAAGCCGGCATCGAGAATCCGCAGCAGGTGGGCGTCGTCGCGCCAAAGCGCCGGATCGCTCATCGCACTACGCTACACCTCGGGGGCGGCCAGCAGTTGGACGCGCTTGACGGTCAACTCGGCGGATTTCGGTTCATCCCACGTCTGGAGAACCAGCAGGCCGGTGTCGGCCAGGGCTTCGACGGGCAGGAAGACGATCTGGGTTTCGGGCGAGGCGCGCAGTGGAGTGCGGAAGAGGAATCGCTTTCCCGGGACGTCGAGCAAACCCACACCGGCCTGGCGGCATTAGCCTGTAAGTTGGGCGGTGAGACGGAACTCGCCTGCGCGGAGGGGTGGGCGCCGGAGGCGGGGTACGGGCGCATAGGCCCACGATTCCGGCGGCGTGCGCAGGAGCAGTCTCGGACGGAAGACTCCCAGCGTGCCGCTCCCTTTGGCGACGCGGCTCCCGCGGAGGTGCCAGCCCTCGGCCACGCATCGCAACGCGGCGTCGCCGAGGGTGGAGAGATAGTAGGTGGTATCGGCGTGCACGCGGCGCTCACCGGCGACGAGGTGCGCGTCGGGTACCGCAATCGGACGGGAACTCCACTCCTGGTGGAGCGCGGCCCAGGCATCGGCGCGGGCCACCGGCGGACGCCAGCGGCCGCTGAGCCGGGTGTGGAGGGTCAGATAATCGTCGAAGCGGCGTGGATGTCGGTGCGCCGCGACGCGGCCTGCGCACGCGAGCTCTATCGCGGCGGTGGCACAGCAGGAGAAGCGCGGGGTAGATTGCGTGAGCAGGGAGAGGATCAGGTAGCTGTCTTCGGCGGTATCCATCACGGGGTCGATCAGAAGATCGGGATGGAGCAGGTCGCGCGAAGCGACGAAGCCGTTCGAGCTGATGGAAGTCGAGATGTCGGCCAGATCCTCGTGCGACGTGATGCCGAAGCGGACGATTTGCCGGTTGTCGCTGCCGCCGCCGGCGATCTCGCGAGGCTCGTTCTCGATGCCCACGGCGCCGCCATAGGCGAAGTAGTTCGATTGAGGGGCCGCGGGCAGCGGCGTGAAGAGCTGCTCGAAGTGGTTGGAGAAGAGCCAGTCATCGTCGTCTAACACGGCGAAGTAGTCGCCTTCGACGGCGGCGAGACCGGCCCAAAGGCTCTTGCTGCAATTGCCGCCGGGACACTCGACGATCTTCACGCTCTCCAGATTGGGTCCGAGACTGGTGGAGAGCCAGGTGAGATCGAGATCATGATGGCGGACCATGATCAACTGAAACCTGCCGTAGGTTTGCCGCGCGACCGATTCCACGGCGCGCCGCACGGTTTCCGAAGGGCGAGTTCCGCAACGGATGATGACCGAAACGAGGGGCGTGTAGCGCTCCATCGCGCGCGATAACCGTTCAGCGCGCGCACGGCTGACGCGGCAGTGGTGTTCCACGGCGTTGGCGAGCATGATCTCGCCGGCGAACTGGGATTCGAAGACGTGCCTCGCGTGGGCGGCGCGTTGGAGGGCGCCCGACGGATCGGCATACATGCGCTCGCGCGCGGCCATGATTTCGCGGGCCAGCAGTAAGTCGGGCAGCTTCTGATCGACGTAATAGAGGCTGTCGCCGAAATATTTGCGCAGCCAGGGCATGTCGCAGGCGATCACCAACGCGCCGGCGGAGGCGATTTCGAAGACGCGGTTGGAGATGACGTCGTCGCGCAGATGGAGTTGCGAGAGAAGGCACAAGCCAACGCCGTTCTCGGCGTAGCGGAGCTGGACCGACTCACCATCAAAGGGGACTTCGCCGGCATAGGTGCCGCGCTCAAGTCCCTGCCATGAGAGTTCGGGACCGTGGATGGCGATGCCGGGCCCGGCGCTGAGTTGGCGGAATAGCCGGGCGCGGCGGTTGTCCCAGTTGGTGCCGAAGTAGGTGATGCGGAGGCGGCGTTCCCGCAGCAGCGTCTCCAGACCGGCGCGGGCGGAGTGGCGCTGGCAGGTGTTGTAGTAGAAGCCGATCTCCTGGTCGCGCCCCACAGAATAGGCAATATCGCGAGCAAACTTGCGGAGCGTGCAGGAGATGGAGAGCCAGCCGTCGTAGGTGCGCAGGTTGTCGAAGTACTCGCGCGTGTTGAGAAAGCGGTCGCGCGGTTCATGGACAACGCCGTAGTGGGGAACGTCGTTCAGCTTGGCCTGGGTGGACGCCGTGGCCAACACGAAGTCGGGCGAACATGTTTCGATGTCGCGGCTATCGGCGCAGTGGACCAGTTCGTGCCCGATGCGTTCGGCGGCGGCGCGAAGGCACTGGTATGCCTGATTTTCGGCCGCGCTTCGCCACGGATTCAGAAACGCGATCCTCATGGTGTCTGGGAACCCAAGAAGCTACACGTAAGATTCAATCCTCTTATCCTACCGGATGGTCCGATTAACGGTAGACCAGTTCGACGCGGCGATTCCTGGCGCGGCCGGCCTCGGTTGTATTCGGGGCGATGGGCGAGTAGGGGCCGACGCCGGCGGCGGTGAGGCGCGAACCATCGACGCCGCGCCGCGAGACGAGTTCACTCACGACGGCTAACGCCCGGCGCATGGAGAGATCGAGGTTGGCCGAAGGTTCGCCGGTGTCGTCGGTGTGGCCGGCGACGTATAGCTTGAGCGCGGGCTGGGCCTTCAGAAGTGCAACGATCTCGACCAGGGTGGGTTCGGATTCGGGTTTGATAACGGCTTTGCCGGTGTCGAAGTGGATGCCGTAGAGCGCGACGTGGCCTTCGTTGCCGAGCGCGGATTGCATCTGCGCGGCGGTGACTTTGCCCGCTTCCATGGCGGCGGATTCGATGAAGTCGATATGAACGACGGTTTGGCCTTTGTCGACCGTGAGCGTGCTGGGCACAAGGCCGTTCTCGAATTCGGTGACGTAGAGGGCGATGGTGACGCGCGCGGTGGGCGTGTGGACGCGTCCCGCGTAGAAGCGCTGGGCGTTGTAGCTGTACTGCAGAATCTGGCCGGTTTGTTCCATGGGAAGGTCGCCGTAGCGGACGCCGAACATGCCGAGCGGCCGGTCGCCCGCGCCTTCAAAGAGCGTTTGGGCTTTGAGGGCGGCCAGCGCATTGAGGTAGTTGCGATAGACCTCGACGGCGGTGCGGCCTTTGGGGATGAGATAGGTGATGCGGGTGAGTTTGCCTTCCACTTTTTCGCTTTTGGCATAGGTGGTTGGCGGCGAGACCTCGACGATGCGGCCGAGGGGGAGGGTGTACTCGTCGAAGGGCTTCTCGATGTAGCCGATGATTTGCGCGCCCTGGTAGCGGGAGAGGAGCGGATGGTCCTTGGAACCGGGCAGATCGGCCGCGGGAGCGAGGGCGCACGGTGACAGTGCGGGGGCCAAGCGAGAATGGGGAAGCATTGCCCATAGGGTACCCTGTTGGGTTCCAGGCGGGAATGTTGGGTTCCAGGCGGGAATGAGACCAGGGGGGAATGAGAATGGATCGGCGATCACTCTTGGCGGCGGGCGTGGCGGGGTTGGCGGGCTGCGCGAAACAGGGCGCGCCGGAAGGCGAATCGCGCGGTGCGGCGCTGGAGGATGTTTCGCTGGCGGAGTTGTCCGACGGATTGAGCCAGGGGCGTTGGACGTCGGCGAAGCTGGTGGAGTTCTACACAAAGCGCGCGGCCGGGATCGACAGTGGCGGACCGGCGCTGCGCTCCATCCTCGAGTTGAACCCCGGCGCGGAGAAGGAAGCCTGGCGGCTGGACGAGGAACGGAAGCAGGGGCGCGTGCGCGGGCGCTTACACGGCGTGCCGGTGCTGATCAAGGACAACATCGATACGGCGGACGGCACGATGACCACGGCCGGATCGCTTGCGCTCAGCGGCTGGCGGGCGCCCGCGGATGCGACCGTGGTGCGGCAGTTGCGGCAGGCGGGGGCATTGATTTTCGGCAAGACGAACCTGAGCGAGTGGGCCAACTTCCGGTCGCTGCGGTCGACGAGCGGGTGGAGCGGGCGCGGCGGGCAGACGCTCAATCCACATGTGCTGGACCGCAATCCATCGGGTTCGAGTTCAGGCTCGGCGGTGGCCGTGGCGGCGGGTTTGTGTGGCGCGGCAATCGGCACCGAGACCGATGGTTCGATTGTGAGCCCGGCGTCGGTGAACGGCATTGTGGGGATCAAACCGACGGTCGGTTTGGTGAGCCGCGCGGGGATCATTCCCATTTCGCATTCGCAAGACACGGCCGGGCCGATGGCGCGGTGCGTACTGGACGCGGCGATTCTGCTGGATGCGCTCACGGGGGTGGACACTCGGGACAACGCGACGGCGGCCCAGAAGGGGCACAGCGTAGGGCACTATGCCGAAGCGCTCAGTGCGACGGCGCTGCGCGGAGCGAAGCTGGGGCTGGTGCGGGCATTTCTGCAAAACTTTCCGGCGGTGGACAAGGTGTTGGAGGAGACCCTGCGCGTGCTGAAGGAGAGAGGCGCCTCGGTGGTGGAGGTAACGCTGGACGGCGGCGCGAAGTTGGGCCAAGCCGAGTTCGAGGTGTTGCTCTACGAGTTTAAGGCGGGATTGGAGGCCTATCTGGGGCAATTGCCGCCGGAGAAGCCACATTCGCTGCGCGAACTGATCGAGTTCAATAAGCGCAATGCGGCGGCCGAGATGCCTTGGTTTGCACAGGAAATTCTGGAACTGGCGGCGAAGAAGGGGCCACTAACGGACACGGCTTACGTGGAAGCGCGGCGAACTTGTTTGCGCATCGCCAGGAGCGAGGGAATCGACGCGGTGATGGCGAAGCACTCGCTGGATGCGCTGGTGGGCATGACCGATGGCCCGGCGTGGCCGACGGACTGGTTGAATGGCGACCACTTCAGCGGCGGGTCGGCGATGTGGGCGGCGGTGGCCGGGTATCCGCACGCGACGGTGCCCGCGGGGATGGTGGGGAAGTTGCCAGTGGGGTTCAGCTTTTTCGGCAGGGCCTGGAGCGAGCGGGCGTTGTTACCGCTGGCGGGGGCGTTCGAGCATGCCACCGAGGCGCGGCGGAAGCCGGAGTTCCTGGCCACGGCTTAGGTTCGTGGCGGCCGTGTAGGTTCCGGGCAGCGGTATAGGTTCCGGGCAGCATTATAAGTTCCAGGCGGCGGTATCGGTCCCTGGCGGCGGTAAAAAGGCCCACCGCGCTCCGGCAGATGCGGCCCGGCCTGGGCAGGGTTAGGCGGCGGCCGCGCCCGGCTCCTTACCTAACGTTTCAAGTTTGAAGCGAACATTTCTTGCCGAAGTCCGTCTTTATGCCAACAGGGTTCTGATGACCGCGAATGCCATGTCCGCAAGTCCCGGAGAAGATGAGGTACGCCAAGCGCTGGAGAGGCTGCTGGCCAGCCGCCGATTCGCGCGCGCCGAGCGGCACTCGAAGTTTCTGCGTTACATCGTGGCCGAAACGTTGACCGGCAACGGTCACCAGTTGAAAGAGAGCCTGCTGGGCGCCGAGGTGTTTGGCCGCCCGGTGGACTACGATCCGCGCGTGGACCCAGTGGTGCGCGTGGAAGCCACCAAGTTACGCGGCCGGCTGGAAGAGTATTACCGCGTGGACGGCGCCGGCGATCCGGTGGTCATTCATTTCCCCAGAGGGGGATACGTACCTCAGTTCCGTTATCGCGAAGTGGCCTCGATAGCGGAGGAGGCCGCCGGGGCGGCGACGCCGGAGGGTGTGCCCGCCGCCAATGGCGCATGGGTGGAAGGGCCGCGCGCGGCGTCATGGACACGCCGGGGACTTCTGGCGGCCGGCCTTGCTGGATTGGCCGTGGCGATCTGGCTCGGCTGGAGCGTGCGAACCGCGCCGCACGAGCGTGTGGTGGCGGTATTGCCGCTGGAGGACTTGAGCCAGGGGCAGATGGGGACGCTTCCTGAAACGCTGACGGCGGAGCTGCGCATGCGGCTCGGCAAGAGCGGCGGCGTGCGCGTCGTATCCAAGACAAGTTCCCGCGCGGCGGCAAAGGGCGCGGTGGCGGGGCGGTCCGACCTGGATGCGCCGGCGATCGGCCGCGAGTTGGGCGCGGACGTGCTTCTGGAAGGCTCGCTCAGGCGGGTGAGCGAGGGCCAGGCGGCGAAGCTGGCCGTGATGCTGCAACTGGTGGACGCGCGCAGCGGACTGGTGGTTTGGACGGGGCGCTATGAGTGCGATCCGTCGCTCTGGGACGGCAATACGCTGGAGGCGATGGCGCGCGAGGTGCGCACGGCGGTGCAGGCGCGCGGGGTGTAACGGCGCTTGCTTGGCGGGGCCCGGCCGTGATCCAATGCGCTTCATGCAAAATTCACTTGTTCTTGTATGGGCCGTCTGCGGGGCGGCAATCGCCTTGGGGCAGTCGCCCGCGCCAGACCATAGCTCGACCGCGGCCAGCGCGCGTACGCACCAGCGGCAGATCGGCGGCTATGTCCTGCGGGCGGCCGAGAAGGTCTCCGCCGAGGATTACGCGTTCAAGGCCACGCCGGCGGTGCGCAGCTTCGGGCAGTTGAT